>CAYSMM010000078.1:0-9411 GCA_964432095.1 uncultured Burkholderiaceae bacterium
ATGGAATCGCATCTTATGAATTTTACGTTTGGAATATTAGGTGTTCTGATTGGCGCAATATTCCAATACTACCTAAATCGTCGCCTGGCAATACATCAACTGGATCTAAAGGCAAGGAGCGACCTTTACCTACAGCTTTTTTCGCGACTTCGAGATTTAAACAACACCACAACGGAGATTCATTCCCTAATATGTGACGCTCAGATATTCGCATCAGATGACGTATTAGATATTCTGTATAAGTTCGAGCCAGGTAAACCATTTAGCGATCGATTGCTTTACGACCTTTTGGTTGCGATACGAAAGGAGCTTCGGCCCCGCAGCAAGCGTCGTGCTCTCAGTGTGTTTGTGCATGGTCCCGCCAAACCCATCATTCCACCGGACGCCGCACAGTAGAGCCGCGCAGCGCCGGTGAATTCAAGCGCTAGTCCGCATGAACGTCCTCTGTACATCCTGCGAAACCAGAAGCATCTCGCGGTGGCGCGACTTGCTGCGAATTCGGGATGACCGATTCCAGTGTCAGTCATGCCACACATGGCTCGCGTATTGAGAGGCTAGGTACGAAACGTATCCAACGCTCTGGAGTCGACTTTCGCCGCGGGCGACCTACCTGATCATCCCGCCTGTAACAGTCGCAGGCATCGTAGCCATCAGCTTCTTTCTGGCACTCATTCGAACGCATCTTGGTCAGCGAACGTCTCACAGGCTTGGTTTAGCATTCCTGGCTGCCTTATTTTCTGTGGCTTGTACGAAGGCGACAGAAGTACAAGCGCACAATTCTCACGATTGCACAGTATCAACAAGGTGCGCCGGCCCTGGACTTCTTCCGACTCGCCTGAGACTTCTGGAGAACTCCCAGCGCTCGCCGGATACTTCTTAAGATTGGCATCATATTTGCGAAGTTCGTACTTCTCGCTTGGCTAGCACTCAGGCTCCTGCACTGGGACAAGAATGCGGCCTAACCCTTCGCTTGAGGCGAACCTCCACGGCCTGGCGCTTGGGCCGCGAGGCGCTCACTCAGCTCAAACCTTAGCTGTCATGCGCTTCATTACCGCCCTCCACACCCTTGTGCGGCTGCCCGCGTGCTACTGCAAAACTCTAATGCGCCTCATCCCAGTTGCGCCCTACCCCCACTTCGGCGATCAAGGGCACGGCCAGCTTGGCAACACCAGCCATGAGGGTGGGCACTTCGGTTTTTACCCAATCCAGCTCAGCCTGCGGCACCTCAAACACCAGTTCGTCATGCACCTGCATGATCATTTTGCTGTGTTTGACTTGCGCAGTCAGTGCCCTGTCGACAGCAATCATGGCGAGTTTGATGAGGTCTGCCGCGGTGCCCTGCATGGGCGCATTGATGGCCGCCCGCTCGGCTGCGCCGCGCCTGGGGCCGTTGGGTGAGTTGATTTCGGGCAGCCACAGCCTGCGGCCAAACACGGTTTCGACATAACCCTTGTCTTTGGCCTCGGCACGCGTTTCGTCCATGTAGCGCTTCACGCCGGGGTAGCGCTGGAAGTACCTGTCGATATATGCCGTGGCTGCGCTGCGCTCGATGCCCAGGTTGCTGGCCAGGCCAAACGCGCTCATGCCGTAGATCAACCCGAAGTTGATGACCTTGGCATAGCGCCGCTGCTCGCTGCTCACCTGATCTCGTGGCACGCCAAACACCTCGCTGGCGGTGTGGCGGTGCACATCTTCGCCGTGCGCGAATGCTGCCAGCAGGTTCTCGTCGCCCGAAATGTGCGCCATGATGCGCAGCTCGATTTGCGAGTAGTCGGCACTCACGATGCTGTGGCCCGGCGGCGCGATGAAGGCCTCGCGAATCTTGCGGCCTTCTGCAGTGCGGATCGGGATGTTCTGCAGGTTAGGGTCGTTGCTCGACAGCCGCCCAGTAACGGCCACCGCTTGCGCATAGTGCGTATGCACGCGGCCCGTGCGAGGGTTCACCATCTTGGGCAGTTTGTCGGTGTATGTGCCCTTCAGCTTTGAGAGGCTGCGATACTCGAGGATGAGCTTGGGCAGTGGATAGTCTTGCGCAAGTTTTTCCAGCACCTCTTCGTCGGTGGAGGGTGCGCCGCTGGCTGTCTTCTTGACCACGGGCAGTGCGAGCTTGCCAAACAGAACGTCGCCAATCTGCTTGGGAGATCCCATGTTGAAAGTCTGGCCTGCGGCCTCATAGGCCTGGAGCTCCAGCTCGTTCATACGCTTGGCGAGTTGCTGGCTCTGCTCGTCCAGCAAGCTGGCGTCGATCAGCACGCCGTGACGCTCCATGCGCGCCAGCACTTCGCTGCTGGGCATTTCAATTTCGCGGTAAATGAACTTGAGCTTGGCATCGCTGTCTATCTGCGCACTCAGCTTTTGGTGCACGTTGAGGCAAAAGTCTGAATCTTCACACGAATAGCGCGAGGCTATTGCCACCTCCACCTGGCTGAAGGGAATCTGGCTTGCACCTTTGCCGCAGATGTCCTCGTAGCTCACGCCCTTACGACCGAGGTGTCGCTCGGCCAGAGAATCGAGCCCATGCGGCTTGTGCGCCTCGAGCACATAGCTTTGCAGCAAGGTGTCGTCGGTATAGCCACGCACGTTGATGCCATGGTTCATCAACACATGCCAGTCATACTTGGTGTGCTGCCCGAGCTTGGCATGCTGCGCACTCTCGAGCCACGGCTTGAGCACACTCAACACCTCTGGCAGTGACAACTGCTGTGGCGCGCCAGCGTAGTCGTGCGCAACAGGCACATAGGCCGCCTCGCCGGCTTGCACCGCGAATGAAATGCCCACGATCTGCGCCTGCATTTCGTCCAGGCTCGTGGTCTCAGTGTCCAGCGCTGCTATCGAGGCGGCCATGAGCTTGCCCACCCAGCGCTGGAGTGCGGCCCTATCGGTAATGGTTTCGTAGTGCGTGTTTATGGGCACGGTCACGGCAACGCTGCGGGCTTGCGCGGGATCGTCGCCAAACAGGTCTTGTGTTCGGCCTTTAGCCGTTTGATTTGAAGCGGAGTCAGGTAACGCAGATGGCGCGGCCGCCACGCCTAGCTTGGCTTCCAGCTCGCGCGTCCAGCTCTTGAAGCCGCGCTGCCTGAAGAATGCCAGCAGCGGCACGTCGTTCTCGCCGTTGTGCGCAAGGTCAGCCCAGGTGTTCACATGCGGCGTGAGGTCGCAATCCGTTTTCACCGTCAACAACTTACGGCCCGTGGGCAGCCATGGCAGCGCTTTGCGCAGGTTCTCGCCCACCGTACCTTTCACCTCATCGGCCTTTGCAATCAGTGCGTCAACGCTGCCGTACTCCGTCAACAGCTTCACCGCTGTCTTGGGGCCGACCTTCTCCACGCCGGGCACGTTGTCCACGGTGTCGCCCACCAAGGTGAGGTAATCGACAATGCGCTCGGGTGGCACGCCGAAGTTCTCGATTACGCCTGCGCGGTTGAAAACCGTGCCCTTCATCGTATCCACTTGCGTGATGTGCTCGCTCACCAGTTGCGTGAGGTCTTTGTCGCCGCTGGAAATCAGCACCAGCTTGCCTTCGGCCTCGGCACGCTTGGCCAGGGTGCCGATCACATCGTCGGCCTCGATGCCCTCGATCTCCAGCACTTTCCAACCCAGCAAGTCTACGGCTTCGTGTATCGGTTTGATCTGCTCGCGCAGCGCGTCGGGCATGGGCGAGCGTGTGGCTTTGTACTCGGCATACCACTCGTCGCGAAAAGTCTTTCCGGGTGCGTCGAACACCACCGCACGCATGGCGGCGGGATATTGCTCAGCCAGCTTACGAAGCATGTTCACCATGCCGAACGTTGCGCCCGTAGGCTCACCGCCGGGGCTGCGCAAGTCTGGCATGGCAAAGAACGCGCGATACATGTAATTGGAGCCGTCAACCAGCAACAAATCGGGGGTACTCATAAACGCATTATCAGCCCTACAATCAGGCTATGAGCCGCTTGATACTTGCCGCCATTCTGGCCATCTCTGCCGCATCCTCCCAGGCGCAGACGCCTGCGCCAAACCCTGCTGCTGCCGCGCCGTCACGTGAAGCCCCCGAGCCCAAGGTTGAGCGTATCGTGGTGCAAGACAATGCCGTGCGCATCGAGGAGCTGCGCGTGCGCGGTGTCACTCAAAGCGTGACGGTATCGCCAAAAAACGCACCGGCCTACCAGGTGGCGCCTACAACGCCGGCCCGTCCGCCCGAGGACAAGTCGCAAGGCCGTCGCACCTGGCGCATATTCAGTTTCTAACGTGGCGGTCTTCACTTCAGTCAGCGCAGACGATGCGCGCCAGTTGCTTGCGCATTACGAGCTGGGCGAGTTTGTGACGATCCGCGGCATTGAAAGCGGCATCGAAAACTCCAACTTCTTTCTCACCACCACCCGCGGTGAATATGTGCTGACTCTGTTCGAGCGATTGAGCGAAGCGCAGTTGCCGTTTTACTTGAACTTCACCTCGCACCTGGCCATGCACGGCCTGCCCGTGCCTGGCCCCAAGGTGGACAGGCACGGCCATGCGCTGTTCATGCTGCACGGCAAGCCGGGTGCCATCGTCAGTAAGCTGCACGGCGCACCGGTGCTCACGCCCGATGCCGCGCAGTGCGCGCAGCTGGGCTCCATGATGGCGCGCATGCATTTGGCTGCGGTGGAATACGAAGGCACACAGCCCAACCTGCGCGGGCTTGCATGGTGGCAAGAAGTGGTGCCCAGTATCGTGCCGTTTCTCGACATGGCAACAGCCGGGCTGCTGCAAGATGAGTTGGCGCATCAAACTGCCCTGGCCGCCACAGCACAATACACACAACTGCCCAGGAGCGCGGTGCATGCTGACTTATTCCGCGACAACGCCATGTTTGATGACGGCAAGCTCTCAGGCGTATTCGACTTTTACTTCGCGGGCGTAGACACCTGGTTGTTCGACTTGTGTGTGGCGCTCAACGACTGGTGCATCACGCGCGAGCCAGGCAGCTCTTATGGCGCGTTGATGGACGACAAGGTGCACGCCTTGCTTGCGGCCTATCAGACGATGCGCCCGTTAACCACGCAAGAGCGGCAACTGCTGCCCGACTTATTGCGAGCCGCCGCCCTGCGGTTCTGGGTGTCGCGACTGTGGGACTTTCATTTACCGCGCAAAGCCAACATGCTCAAGCCGCATGACCCCTCGCACTTCGAGCGCATCCTGCGCCTGCGCCGTGACAGCTTGCATGACCTTCAATCAAAACTTTCTTGATACTCCTCAGACTGCAATGCCGTTACTGGATATATTTAGAAGTGACCTGGATTATTAGTCCATAGAGTATATGATAATTTAATTCTGCCAACCCTGGCCACCTGACACAACCCATGCAATCGCCTCCAAAGCGCTAGCGGCTGCGTACATCCATCACAATGGGCACATGCAACTGAAAATCGTGAATGCTTCGCAAGGCGTACGCTGGATGCAAGACGGCTTTGCCATTTTCCTCAAGCAACCTTTGGCTTTGGGCGTGCTGCCCTTCATCTTGGTTGTGCTGTTTTTTGTCATTGGCAGCATTCCAGTCATTGGGGTGTTGCTGCACTTTGTCGCCGTGCCGGCTGCAACTGCCGGGCTGATGTCAGCCAGCCGTACAGCCGCCCATAACGGCCTGGTGTGGCCTTCAGTGTTGTATGCACCGCTCAAGGCCACACAGGGTGCGCCATCTCGCCTGCTGATGTTGGGCGTGGCCTACGCGCTAATGCTATCTGCCGTGCTTGGACTCACAAGGTTGATCGATGGAGGGTTGCTGTGGGACAGTTTCTTGATGGGAAAACCCGCGGATGATGCGTTGATGCGCAACCCTGCCTTCGCCAACGCCGCCCTGCTATTTGGTGCGCTGCTGGTGCCCCTGTCGATGCTGTTCTGGTTCTCGCCGGTACTGGTGTCGCTGGAACGCCAGAGCGTTGCCAAGGCCCTGTTTTTCAGCTTCATGGCTTGCTTTCGCAACTGGCGCGCATTCGCGCTGTTCATGTTTGCATGGCTGATGACGATTTTTATTGTGTTGAGCCTGTTTGCACTGCTTATTGCCATGACCTTTGGCGATTCCCCCACTGTGCAGCTGGCCATTGCCCCGATATTCTTTCTGCTCATCACGATTTTCATCGTCTCGACGTATCCAAGCTATCGCGATACGCTGGAACCCAATCCGCCCCAATCCCACGAGGCCAACAACAATGATGCGAATTCAAACGAGCCTGC
Organism: uncultured Burkholderiaceae bacterium; assembly: GCA_964432095.1. Lineage (GTDB taxonomy): Bacteria > Pseudomonadota > Gammaproteobacteria > Burkholderiales > Burkholderiaceae_C > CAYSMM01. The sequence continues at coordinate 6,190 of CAYSMM010000078.1, forward strand.
CTGATGACGCTGATCCAGGTACATACGCAATGCCTTGGGTAAACAAGCCCAAAGCGCTGCAAGTGACGCAAGAGGACACATTGTGGTTTCAGCGCCGCATTTTTGTGAAGGGTGCTGCGGCGTTCTTGGCAGCCGGCATCTGGCTGCCCGCGCATGCGCAGCGGCGCAGCAACATCGTGGCTATGGAAGGCGAAGTGCTGCACAACAGCCGCCCGATCGAGAAAGACGCCGTCATTCAAACCGGCGATATCGTGCAAACGGGCGCTAACGGCCTGATCATCTTCGTCATCGGCAGTTCGTCTTACGCGATGCGCCGCAATACACTTTTGCGGCTGGATCGCGGCCCATCGATCAATTTCGTATCGGCCCTGCGCTTGCTCACCGGCGGCGTAGCGGCGGTGTTCGGCAAAGGGCAGGAGCGGCGTATCGTCACCTCCACACTTTCTGCCGGAATACGCGGCACCGGTATTTATCTGGAGGCTGAGCCTGAGCGCACCTACTTCTGCAACTGCTACGGCACCATAGACCTGGTGTCGGGCAGTGACCGACTGACCACGATCACCGACTATCACGACTCATACTTCGCCAGTCTCACCAAACCCAAAGATGGCAAGTTCATCTGGCCCACCAAGCCGCGTAACCACACTGACAAAGAGTTGGAGACACTGGCGCGGCTGGTTGACCAGTCCACCGGCTGGGCCGACATGCCGGCCGACATGCGCAAACGCAAGGCCGACGAAAAAGGCTTGGTTTACTAGAGCCCAACCGGGCTTCAGCGAAACGAGCACGTCCTGACGTTGGATCGGGCGTGCCTTTCAGATCGAACTCAGCGGCCGATACGTGACGGCTCAGAGGCTTAATGATATTTATACTAACATGTGTATACAGGCATCACCGGTATATACCACTATTTCATTCTGTATATACTAAATGATGTATCACGCCAATATCAACGTTTCAGGCTGATCACCTGCGCGTTCAATCCGTCGGACAGGCTCAACTCAAACTCGCCTCCCGCCGGCAGGCCGCTCACCCTTGATCGCCCAAAATCGTCAGCTTGCTGCCATAGCCTGACGCGCCCGGCGCCAGCGCCACAGCGGCGGCAACAGCACCGCCAATGAGGTGAGGATGAGAATGGTGGCGGGAATCGGCCGTGACACCACAGCCCATAAATCGCCCTGCGCAATGGCCAGCGAGTTACGCAGATTCTTTTCAGCAATCGGCCCTAGCACCACGCCAATCACCATCGGCGCGAGCGGGAAGTCATGCCGGCGCATCACAAAGCCGATCAGCCCCACCACAAGCAGCACTGCGATGTCCAGCACACTTTGGTCGGCGCTGTACGCGCCCAGTGCGGCAAACAGCATGATGCCGCCGTAAAGCTGCGGCTTGGGGATGTGCAGCAGCTTGACCCATACACCCACCAGCGGCAAATTCAACACCAGCAGCAGCACGTTGCCTACGTACAAGCTGGCAATGAGCCCCCATACCAAGGCGGATTGGTTTTGGAACAGCAGCGGCCCGGGCGACAAGCCGTACTGCTGAAACGCCACCAGGATGATGGCCGTGGTCGCGCTGATGGGCAGGCCTAGCGTCAGCAAGGGCACGAGTGCCGCAGTCGCTGTTGAGTTGTTGGCAGCTTCTGGCCCGGCCACGCCCTCAATCGCGCCCTGTCCAAACTCCTGTGGATACTTGGAGAGTTTCTTTTCGGTGGCATAGCTCAGAAAGGTAGGAATCTCCACGCCACCTGCCGGAATCGACCCGAACGGAAAACCGATGGCCGTGCCGCGCAGCCATGCCGGCCATGAGCGTTGCCAGTCTTCACGGTTCATCCACACGCGGCCCTTGACGGCGTTGAGGCTGTCAGCACCGCGGTTGAGATAACTTGCCACGTACAGCGTCTCACCCACAGCGAACAGCGCCACCGCAATCACCACCACGTCAATGCCGTCCAGCAGCTCCGGTACGCCGAACGACAGGCGCATTTGACCCGAGATGTTGTCCAGCCCAATCAGACCAATGGTAAGGCCCAACATCAGCGACGCGATGCCGCGCAGAGTGCTGGAGCCCAGCAAGGCGCTGACGCACATGAACGCCATCACCGTAAGCGCAAAGTATTCGGCCGGGCCGAAGCGCAGCGCCACCTCGATCACGTAGGGCGCGCTCACCGTGAGCAGCACGGTGGCAATGGTGCCGGCTACGAACGAGCCGATCGCCGCGGTAGCCAGCGCCGGGCCAGCGCGCCCGCGCTTGGCCATCTGGTTGCCCTCCAGCGAGGTCATGATGCTGGCCGTCTCTCCCGGTGTGTTGAGCAAGATCGACGTGGTGCTGCCGCCGTACATGGCGCCGTAGTAAATGCCGGCGAAGAGAATCATCGCACCGGTCGGGTCGAGCTTGGCCGTCAGCGGCAGCAGCATCGCCACCGTGAGCGCCGGGCCCAGGCCAGGCAGTACGCCAATGGCCGTACCCAGTGTCACCCCCACCACACCCCACAGCAGGTTGACAGGCGCAAGCGCAACGCCGAAGCCTTGCAGCAGGTTGTTCCACACGTCCATGCGGCCTCCGCCTTTACAGCCCGACTAGGCCGAGCAGGCCTGCCGGCAGCTGAACGCTCAGCACCTTGGCAAAAAACAAATAGGCGGCCAGCGCAAGCCCCAGACCGATCGCCAGATCTTTGGTCAACTGTTGACTGCCAAACCCGCGCGCACCAAACGCAAACAGCAAGGTGCCCGCCACGACGAAGCCGCCCGGCATGACGGTGAGTATGAACATGACGAATGCCCCGGCAATCCAACCGAACGCGCGCCAGTCGGGTGCAATACCTTCGCCCTCGTGAGAGGCATTGCGAAACCCGCCGCTCAACGCATGCCACACCAGCAGCACGCCGCAAACGGCCAGGCCGGTGCCTATCATGCCGGGGAACAGGCGCGGGCCCACGCGGGCATAGCCTGTGGGCTCAGGCAATTGCATCACCTGCCAGCCCACAAGCGCAGCCAGCAGCAGGAAGAACACGGCAACGCTCAGCTCAGCCATTTTGTTTGTCATCACACCTGCCTTTGTTGTTGTTCGAGTCGGCAGCCTCTGCAAACAGAGGCCAACGATACTCATTATTGTATGTAGCCGTTACTTCCCTACCATAAACCTGTGAAAGCATTATACTAATTTGAGTATAAATTGATCAGGCCATTACAGTATCAAAGCAGGCCATGCACACACCATCGT
>CAYSMM010000079.1:0-4235 GCA_964432095.1 uncultured Burkholderiaceae bacterium
AGCAACTGTTCGAGTCGTAGAGGAAGTGAAATAGTGATCTGCTGCATCATGGTTTGCAGATTTCCATTGCCTGCGATGTATAAAATCCGTTCGAAACACGCTGGCTGTGCCTCACTGGCCAATGGCCCACAGTCCGGCTTGCTGCAACCATCTGCCTAAGCTTGAGTTCAGATACAGGCTGGATGGATGGCGAGCGATTGCCTCGCGGGAATAGCCGTCCGACGCTATGCATGAGTGCCAATACCGGCGTTCGAGGTACAAAGGTAAAGAGAGCAGCGCGCTGCACTCGAGTGCAAAGCTGCTCAAGCACCTTAACCATGTCGGCCTGCTCATAGTGAATCAATGAGTCCATTGCCACGACGTAGTCGAAGGTTTCTAGGAATGGGGCAAGCATGTCGCCCGAATGAAACTCAACTGATCCTGTACCCAAGTGCTTGGGAATGCGCTCTCGTGCAAGGGTAATCAAGGTAGGCGATAGATCGATACCCACGACATGCGCACCGCGGCAAGCCATATCAATGGCAAGTTGCCCAGTTCCGCAGCCCGCGTCCAGAACAGTCAGGCCGCGCAAGTCGGTTGGAAGCCATGACATGAGTGTGCTGCGCATCTCATCCCTGCCTGCGCGCACGCTTGCGCGGATTCGGCCTACAGGCGCAGTGGAAGTGAGATTCGCCCATGCCCTGGCGGCGGTTCTATCGAAATAATCTTCGATCTCACTGCGTCTTTGCAGATAACGTACTTCATTCATGGCGAATCAATCAAAACCTAGCAAATCAAATATGTCTCTGTCCTTCATCGAGGAAACTTCTATCGGCTGAGTACCTGCCCACAGCCTGGAGGCTAGCTTGAGGTACTCTTGCTGAACGGCGCCGATCTCAGGTGAATCGTCCATCTCAAAGAGGGTCGACTTTTTCAGGCGACTCTTGCGAATGACATCCAAATCAGGGATGTGGGCCATGGTATTCAAGCCCACCACTGCATTGAACTTATCGATCTGATCTGTTTCGCGGCTACGATTGGCAACGACACCACCCAGTCGGACTTTGTAGTTCTTTGACTTAGCCCCGATTGCGTGAACAATTCTGTTCATGGCAAAGATTGAGTCAAAGTCATTTGCAGTGACTATAAGCGCGCGGTCAGCATGCTGTAGCGGAGCTGCAAAGCCTCCGCACACTACGTCGCCCAGTACGTCGAAAATCACCACGTCGGTATCTTCCAGCAGGTGGTGCTCTTTCAAGAGCTTGACGGTTTGCCCCACCACGTAGCCACCGCAACCCGTGCCGGCAGGTGGGCCACCGGCCTCAACACAGAGCACACCGTTATAGCCTTCATATACAAAGTCATCAGGCCTGAGCTCTTCAGTGTGAAAGTCGACTGACTCCAGTACATCAATGACAGTCGGAACGAGCCGCTTGGTCAGGGTAAAGGTGCTGTCGTGCTTGGGGTCACAGCCGATCTGTAGCACACGCTTGCCGAGTTTTGAGAACGCGACAGACAGATTAGAGGAAGTAGTGCTCTTCCCGATTCCACCTTTACCGTAAACCGCAAAGACCTTTGCTTGGCCAATACTGTCTCGGGGATCAAGGTGTACTTGCACGCTGCCATCGCCATCAGGCTTTTGGCTCTGCCTCCTAATCGCACTGATAGGGACAGTGGTTGTTTCAATCACGCCGTTGCTCCTTGATAGATGCCTTCAACCCGGTCTTCGAGGTCTTCGCCTGCACGCTGCAGCTCAGCGAGTGTTGCCGCATCGGGTTGCCAGTACTTGCGCTCGTGTGCCTCAAGCAGCCGTGTTGCAACACGTGCCGACGCGACTGGGTTGAGTGCTGCCAGGCGTTCACGCATGTCGCGGTCGAGCAGGAATGTCTGCGTAATCTGCTGGTATACCCATGGGGCTACCTGCCCGGTAGTCGCAGACCATCCCATGGTGTTGGTGACTTGCGCCTCTATCTGCCGTACCCCTTCGTAGCCGTGCTCCAGCATGCTCTCGTACCATTTGGGGTTGAGTGTGCGCGTGCGGGTTTCCAGTGCGACTTGCTCGGCTAGGGTACGAATCGATCCGTTGCCTGTGGTGTAATCGCCAATATAAATGGGCGCCTCGCGGCCTGCCTTTGCGCGGCGTACAGCGCGGCTGACACCACCCAGGGTGTCGAAGTAGGTATCGATCGTGGTGACGCCGACCTCGACAGATTCAAGGTTCTGATACGCGAGATCAACGCTGCTGAGAATGCTCTGCAGCAGCGCAGGCTGCTGCTGCGCTTTACAATTGCATCCGTATGCAAAGCCTTTGCGTTGACTGTAAGTTTCTGCAAGCTCGCCGTCGTCATTCCAGCAACTAGAGTCGATCAAGTGGTTTACGTTTGCTCCATACGCGCCTTCAGCATTGCCGAACACACGTAGCGAGGCGACTTCAATGCTGCAGCCATGCGCGTGCATGTATGACAACGAGTGCTTGCGGATGAAGTTTTGTTCGGCTGGCTCGTCGGCTGTTGCCGCAAGGTAGGCCGCCTCAGCCAGCAGCTTGATTTGCAGTGGCAGCAGATCGCGGAAAATTCCCGATAAGGTGAGCATGACATCGATTCGCGGGCGGCCCAACTCCGATAGCGATAGAAGCTGGGCTCCAGCGAGGCGGCCGTAGCTGTCAAACCGTGGTGCGGCACCCATCAATGCCAGTGCTTGTGCGATCGGGCCACCTTCGGTTTTTAGATTGTCAGTACCCCATAGCACCATGGCGATAGACTCCGGCAGCGCGTTGCCATCGGCACGGTAGCGGCTCAGCAGACACTCTGCCTGTCTACGTCCCTCAATTACTGCATAAGTGCTGGGCATGCGGAAAGGATCAAAACCATGCAGGTTTCTACCGGCGGGCAGCACGTCTGCGTTGTGCAGGATGTCACCGCCAGGAGCAGGGCGTACGAAGCCGCCATCCAGAGCATGCAGCAGGCCATGCATTTCGTATTGCTGTACCAGTAACTTGTGCATTTGAGCAAGCTGGCGTAGAGATTCGATCAGCCCGGCTGCTTCGTCGGTGTTGAGCGACTCAACATCGCTAAGTGCAGATTCGGGGCTACTGCCAGCAATGACCTTGCGCAGCACCGCTTCGGGTGGCACAGGTTTTCCGGACGCTTTAGCGATAGTCAATACAGTATCTATTGATTCATTATCATTAGGTATCCTGCCAAGCACATGTAGTCCATTGGGTATAAGAGTTTCTTCAACTTCCATAAGCTTGTTGACCAATGCATGGATAGCCGCTTCGTCGCATGCTGTCCAAGCTGGCTCTGGATCTGCGAATTGAAGCTGCACTGCCTGAGAGTGAATCAGTTGCGCAAGGCCCTCACGCTCTGCAGCAGCGTCGGGCTGCAATGCTCGCCAGCGTTGCAGTGAACTCTTGAGCTCGCTCAGCTCGCGGTATAGTCCAGCTTGGCTAAGCGGTGGTGTGAGGTAGCTCACGAGCGTTGCCGCAGCCCTGCGTTTGGCTACGGTACCTTCCGACGGATTGTTAGATGCGTACAGATAGACGTTGGGTAGATCGCTGATCAGGCGGTCTGGCCAGCACTGTGCGGACATTCCAGCCTGCTTACCAGGCATGAACTCAAGTGCCCCGTGCGTACCGAAGTGCAATACAGCATCGGCCTTGTAGTCGTCACGTATCCAGCGGTAGAAGGCGCAAAAAGCATGCGTAGGTGCCAGTCCCCTTTGGAACAGTAAGCGCATCGGATCACCTTCATAGCCGAATGAAGGTTGAATACCTACGAAGACATTGCCGAATTTACACCCAAGTACCTGAATCGACTTGCCATCGGTCTGATGCTTGCCGGGTGCCGGGCCCCATTGACACTCGATTTCGCTGAGCCAACGCTGCTGACGCACATGTGTGTCAACGCTTATGTGTGCAGCCACATTGGCAAGCGAGCCGTATTGGGAAGAGTTGCCCTCGGTTATGGCGCGTCGCAGATCGTCGACCGAATCTGGAACATCTACGGTGTAACCTTGCTCACGCAAACTACGCAGCAGGTTGAACAGTGACTCAAACACAGCAAGGAAAGCTGCAGTACCAGTGCTGCCGGAGTTAGGCGGGAAGTTGAACAGCACAATAGCCAACTGACGATTACAGCGAGCCTTTCGCCGTAGTGCGACCCACTTGGCTACACGTGACGCGAGCATCTCTACTCGCTCGTCGTGCGCAGACATATCATGCGCAGCGCTCGTGCCAGCGTCGCCTGTACTCCCCG
>CAYSMM010000079.1:4245-5698 GCA_964432095.1 uncultured Burkholderiaceae bacterium
GAACGCCGCCCGCCAAAGACCATTGCACCTGTCGCACCGTCCAACTCGGGGATGGCCACCATCATGGTGGATTCAACCGGAAGTAACCCACGATCTGAGGTCTCCCAGTCTGTCAGGCTCTGAAATTCCACAGGCATTGCCGAAAGATACGGCACATCAAGCTTGGACAGTAACTCCTCAGCAGAGCGCGCATCGTTATAAGCCGGGCCACCAACCAAAGAGAAGCCTGTGAGCGACACCACGGCATCAACTGCCGCCTTGCCGTCTTTCATGAAGTATTTCTCTATGGCTGGCCGCGCATCCAAGCCTGACGCGAACGCTGGAATCGTACGCAGACCTTGCGCTTCAAGTGCGTGGATTACAGCATCGTAGTGCGAGCGATTGTCGGCAAGAAGGTACGAGCGCATCAACAGCACGCCCACAGTACCTGCTAACTTGCCGGGCGGCATAGGCAGATCTGTAAGCGACACCCCAATTGAGTTAGCCGCGCCTTTCAACCTGGGGTGATACAAGCCGATTTCTGGAAAAGCCACGGGTGCTTGAGGCTTGACAATCCCGCGCAGAGTCTGTCTCGGCCCTGCTGCGTAGCGATCGACGAGCATGTACACAAGGTTGGCGATGTTGCAGTCGGAGCCAGCCAACCAGTACTGTAGTGCTAAAAAGTAAATGCGTAGATCCTGCGCTGTACCCGGGATGAAGCGCAGAATCTGCGGCACGCGCCTCAGCAGCTTCATTTGCTGTGCACCGCTCGCTGAGTGGGCCGGGTCATTGTCCTTCTTGCCACGCAGGCGCTTGAGCAGCGCAAGCGGGCCGCTCGTCTTGCTGGACATATCGAACTTGCCCAGCCGGGTGAGTTTGGTCACATCTGCACACGACATCATGCAAAGCATGGCATCGCAATGATCCCTGCGCTCCTTGAGTGCATCCAGTACGGGCAGATAGTGATCTTCCATGAAAAGCATGGATACGATCACGATGTCTGCAGCTGCGATATCTTTCCTGCATGTAGCCAGAGATTCAGGGCTTTCTGCCCAGCGCGACGCGGCATGCACCGACAGCTGAGTGCCAGGCAGCTTGATACGAATTTGCGCAGCAGCCCGGGCACTGGCACTGGCCAGGTGTGTATCCATCGTGACGATGACGACACGCATCGGTGCTAGCGCTGTGACGCATTGCACTTCATTGGCGGCTGTAGTGCGCTTTTGCATCGTAGAGTGTCTCGATTGTGATTGGGAGCAAGCCGCGCTCTAAGGCGAATGCTTCGGTATTGCGGCGGGCTTTGCCTCGAACGAAAAAGGGTATCTTTCTAAGCTCCTGCTCTGCTGCTGCAGTCCAGGTTTCAGCCTGAGGTACTGCAGCCACTCGATGCATGGCTGGTGCAGTGTCTGCTTGCATCTGCACTGCTGCTGTTGGCTGAGACGGTGTCGTACGGCCTAGGTGTGATGCCGGTGCC
>CAYSMM010000079.1:5708-9369 GCA_964432095.1 uncultured Burkholderiaceae bacterium
CGCGGAACATGGCCAGCAGATGCTCCTCCAGCCCCATCATGAGCGGCTGCACCCACGTGTCGAACAAGACGTTAGCGCCTTCAAAACCCATTTGCGGGGAGTACCGCGCCGGAAAGTCCTGAACGTGTACAGGAGCGGATATTACAGCACAGGGTATGCCAAGCCGCTTGGCAATATTGCGCTCCATCTGTGTGCCGAGAACCAGATCTGGCTGGGCTTGCATGACTTGACGCTCAACTTCGAGATAGTCGTCAGTAATCAGCGGAGATACTCCATGCTTTTCTGCTGCGGTGCGTACCTCACGGGCGAATTCACGGCTGAATGTTCCGAGGCCGACTACGGTAAAGCCCAGTTCGTCAGCGGCAACCCTGGCTGCAGCTACTGCGTGCGTGGCATCGCCAAATATGAACACCCGCTTACCTGTGAGGTAGGTTGAGTCCACGGATCGCGAGTACCAAGTTGCACGTGAATCTAGTGCGGTAATCGATGGCGTTGTATCCAGCCCGGAAAGTTGCAGTACCTCAGCAATGAAGTCCTTTGTAGCGCCGGTACCAATAGGGACGACCGTAGTCATAGGTTGCTTGAAAGTACGCTTAAGCCAAAGCGCAGCCTGGGATGCTATTTCAGGGTACAGCACGACATTGAATGCCGCATCGGGCAGCCTTGCAATATCGGCAGGCGTTGCGCCCAGTGGTGCGATCACGTTGATCCGAATGCCGATCTGCCGTAGCAACTTACATATTTCAGTGACGTCATCACGATGGCGGAAGCCCAGCGCAGTAGGCCCTAGGATGTTGCAGACCGGGCTGCGTTGCAGTTCTATGTCTGGAGTGTTTACATGCGCAGCATTCAGACTGCGCACCAACTGATAAAACGTCTCAGAGGCGCCCCAGTTCTCCCTACGCTGATACGCTGGCAGCTCCAGCGGAACTACGGGAATGGGAAGCCCAGCTGTCATTGCCAGCCCCCCTGGGTCGTCCTGAATCAGCTCGGCTGTGCAGGAGGCTCCAACCAGCATCGCGTCGGGCTTGAAGCGTGCATACGCATCGCTGACGGCAGTCTTGAATAGTTGTGCGGTATCTCCGCCCAGATCGCGAGCCTGGAATGTGGTGTAGGTTACTGGCGGGCGCTCGCCCCGCCGCTCTATCATCGTGAACAGCAAATCCGCATAGGTGTCACCCTGCGGCGCGTGCAACACGTAGTGAATGCGTTGCATGGCCGTGGCCACACGCATGGCGCCTACATGGGGCGGGCCTTCGTATGTCCATAGGTTCAGTTGCATGATGTCTCGCGTTTCGTGTGTATAGCTATGCTGCGAGCCTCAGGCGCCGCTCGAATGGCCGGGTAAGCAGTACGGCCAGATCCGCAGCTTGCTCAAAACCCTGAATTGGCGTGAATACAAACTCGATGGACCACTTGGTCGCGAAGCCTTCTTGCTCCAGCGGATTAGCCAAACCCAGTCCGCAAACAATCAAATCCGGAGACGAAGCACGCGCGCGGTCGAGTTGTCTTTCAACGTCCTGTCCCTCGCTTAGCAACACATCAGAAGGCAGTAAGGCCAGATCCTGCGCAAGGTGGGCGCGATGCAGATATGGAGTGCCTACCTCGACAAGCTGCATACCAAGTTCTTCGCTGGCAAACCGTGCTAGCGGCACCTCGAGTTGTGAGTCCGGGAATAAGAAGAGACGCTTGCCGGCCATGCGTGCCCGATGCCGCTCAAGTGTCGACTTTGCTCGTTCTAGCTTGGGCATCAGGCGGGCGGCAATTTCGACGGGGGGGATGCCGAAGGCGAGGGCCGCCGCCTCAAACCAGCGGTAGCTGCCCATCGCTCCTAGTGGCATGGCAGCAGGTATGCGTGTGGCACCGCGAGCCTCAAGCAGCCTTGCGGTATCGGCTAGAAACGGTTGTCCCAGTATGAACTGCGTGCGCGGCCCAACAGCGGGCAGCTCTGTAGTTTTACGTGGCGGCAGAAAACGCACATCGGCTATGCCCAGTTCATGGAAGGTACGGTGGAACTGATCCTCAACGATGTCGGCAAACGTTCCCACGACAAGTAGTGAAGCAGCTTTGCTGTTTGACTCTGCGGGCAACTCAGGAACGAGCGAGGCCAGGCATGAGTCTTCGCCCTGCGTGAACGTGGTCTCGATGCCGCTGCCAGAGTAGTTGAGTACGCGCACATTGGGTGTGTGCTGAGCGTTCAGGCGTTGCGCTGCGCGGTGCAAGTCGAGCTTGATCACCTCAGACGGGCAAGAACCTACGAGAAACAGCAGTTTGATCTCCGGTCGGCGTGCCAGCAGTTGCGCCACGACGCGATCCAGCTCGTCGTTGGCATCGGCAAGGCCGGCGAGATCCCGCTCATCGATGATGGCGGTGGCAAATCTCGGTTCTGCAAAAATCATGACCCCTGCAGCGGACTGAATCAGGTGGGCACAAGTGCGTGACCAGAAAGAATGCATCCTGCATCTTGCGATGCAGCCAGATGATGCCCGTGAGCCCGCAAAACACCTCACGCTGACCGCGCTCTCGCAGCATGGCAGGCTCTTTGAAGTCCGGCTGTGCACAGTTGATGGGGATGATCGTTCGCGCGTTCACACTACATCCCTTGCCTTTGTGCCCGGGTGCGAGTGAGCGGGCAGTACTGCCGGCAGCGGGTCGAGCCGCGCAGCGCGCAGCTTGAGCAGGAATTGTCCGGCGTTGATTACGTAGGCGGCGTAAGCGGCCAGCGCGATATACATCCGGCTGGCTACAGCCGGCCCATTGGTCATGAGGGCGACGAGGTATGCAGTGTGCAGCGCGATCACTAGCATGCTGAAGGCGTCGTCCCAGAAAAACGGCTCTGCAAACAGGTACTTGTCGAAAACCGCCTTCTCCCAAAGACAGCCAGTAATCATGATGGCGTATAGCAATGAGGTCTTGAGCACGACCGACGCATCAGCCATCGATTCACCCTGGCCGGTTAACAGGTAGCGCAGTACCAGAACCAGGCTCACCGCAAACACCACAAACTGCAACGGTGCCAGCACGCCCTGGACGGTTGTCCAGCGTGTCGTATCACGCCGGGCCCGCTGTTCGGGCGTGTACAGCGCCTTTCGGCGAACAACTTGACTGTCTACGGGTTGCACTTACGTCCCTGAGTTTGTCGTGGGCGATCTCTCAAGGCCGAATCTAGACCTGCACGGTCAAACTGTCAATCCAGATTGACGTTTATCTATTTAGACAGTGACAATCAGAAAAAAAGGGTATCTAATCGGTCCAGAACTCGGCAAGCAGCTGTGAACGGCCTTTTTTTACTAGTTTGCGAGCCCGCCAAGTTCAAGCCCGAGTAGTAGCCGAAATCGCAGTACCAACAAAGATTGTGGATGATCGCGCCTCCAGGGAGCATGGGGGGCAGGTTCAATTGCGAATGACTTGGCTGCACGTAGCGCCGTAACCTGCCATTAGGGCGAAGCGACTACAGCCAGGCCACTCACACAAGAGGAGTGAGGAGCCATGGACGGAGAAGTGAGGGGCAGCAGTGTGCCGATTGATATTGCAGCAGCCAGCCGGCGCATCAGCACAAGATTAAGCCAGGTGATCGCGCATTACTGGTGGCCTGCGGTCCGTGGGTCTGTAGGCGTATTCAGAAGGAAAGCGACGTCTGTGTACGCCGACCCAAGCCCTT
>CAYSMM010000080.1:0-5097 GCA_964432095.1 uncultured Burkholderiaceae bacterium
CTGCGGGTCGGCCTCGAACTGCGCAAAGCTTAAAGCGCCGGGAAAGCGGGTGCCCTGGCTTTCGGTTTGATGCCGCACATTCACCCGTGCTGCTGCCACGCGGGCCGACAAGCCGATGTTGGCCGATTCGTTACGTAACGCGCTGTTTGCGCGATAGCCATTGCTGCGAATGCCCTGCACAGCGGCATCAATACGCAAATCCTGCGAACCTGCTGCAAACTGCGCACGCGCTTGCCGCTCGGCAAAGCTGCCGGTACGCAAAGACGCACTGCCTGCCGCTGCACCGTCTGCCTGGCGCTTGAGGACGATGTTGATCACGCCGCCCGTAGCGCCCTCGCCCCACAGCACACTGGCGCCGCCGCGCACGATCTCGATGCGGTCGACGAGCTGCAGGGGAATCGCGGCAAGCCGCGCACCGGCCAGCTCGTTCTCGGATATGCGCACTCCGTCGACCAGCACCACCAGGTTTTGAGTGGCGGTTTCACCAAAGCCGCGCAGGTCCAGCGTGTAGTCGCGCCCGCCGCTGAGATCCTGCCGCCCCACCACGCCGGCGAGTCTGCGAATCGCCTCGTTGACATCGCTTGCACCCGAGCGCTCGATCTGTGCGGCGGTGATGACGCTCGCGCCAATCGGCGCTTGCTGCAACAGCTCTGCGCTGCGCGAGCCGGTGACGATGATTACAGGTTGAGTTTCTGGAGCTTGTGTAGTAGGTGAGTTTTGTGCATGTGCGGGTGAAGCTGTAACGCTCAGCACGCTGAATGCGCCGGCAACGCCCAGGCGTTGCGCACCGCTAACGGTCAAGAGTCGTGATTTCATAAAACTTAAGATGTTTGACGCTCTGCGCCACTTCCCCGTAGCGCGTGAGCAATCGGTGCGCACAAGGCACACCGTCCCGTCTGGCCGGTATCCGGGCTGGCGGAGCGACCGGTGTAGCCTTCCCAAAAGCCCAAGCTCTCAGTGGCAGTGACACCGGCGGTGCAGATGCTGCAAAGCGCATCAGCACGTCCGCTTACCGTTGCGGGGGCAGCGCAGGTTGGGCGTCGAGGTGATCGCAGCCCTTCTGCTTCCCGTTTAACTGCGTGGAAAACCACGCGAGCACCAAACAAACAACATTGTATGCGTCAAGCAGCACTACATGGCTACAAGCACGCCTACAATCCATAACAGGAGCAAACATGGCGACATTCGACGAGCTGAATGAACGGGTCGAGCGGCTGCTGGTCCGCTTCGACGAGCTGCAGCGCACCAATCGGCTGCTGACCGAGCGCTTGAAATCCGCTGAGTCTGAGCGCGACTCGCTGAAGTTGCGCCTCGCTGAAGCGCGCTCGCGGGTAGATAGCCTACTAGCCAAGCTGCCGGACAATATCCCTTTGGCGCATGCCAACAGCCAGGAGCAAGCCTATGGCGGCCAAGCAACTTGAGGTGTCGATCATGGGGCAGAGCTATATGCTGGCCTGCCGCCCCGGCGAGGAAGCCGCACTCGATCGCGCGGTGCAACACGTGGACCGCGAGATGTGCGCCATCCGCGACATCGGCAAGATCAAGGCCCGCGATCGCATCGCGGTGCTTGCCGCGTTGAACATCGCGCATTCCCTGCTTCAATCAGGCGGCAGTGGCGCCGCTATGCAAACCTCTACCGCTCAAGCATCCAATGGCGCTGCCCACCCGGCCGATGAGTGGCGCATCAACGCGTTGCTGCGTAAGATCGACAAAGCGCTCGCTGCCGACAACCAATTACTGTAAGCATGACTGAACCGAAGCCGGCGGTGCGCTGGCAGGCACCGCAGCGGCGGCGTGTGTACCTGATGCGCCATGGTGCCGTGGATTATTTCGACACGCAAGGCCGACCCGTTCCTCCCGACAGCGTGCACCTGAGTGAGCTCGGCATCCGTCAAGCCAAGGCGGCGGGGCGCCTGTTTGGCGAGACTGGCATTCAGTTTGACAAGGTGGTGACCTCAGGGCTCAACCGCACTGTGCAAACCGCAAATCTGGTGCTTGAAACCGCCGCGCATCAACCTGTGCAGTTGCTGGTTGAGCCCGCATTGCAGGAGATCAGGCCCGGCCGGCTCTCTGATATTCCGCCGCACGAGCTGGCTTCGGCCTTCACCACGGCATTCAGCGGCGCAGCTGATCTCTCTGCACGGTTTCTCGGCGGCGAGACACTCGGCTCATTGCTCAGCCGCTGCCTGCCGGCGTTTGACACCCTGCTGCAAAGCGATGACTGGCGCACGCTGCTGATCGTGGCACATGGCGGCGTGAACCGTGCGCTGCTGGGCTACATGCTCACCGGCAAGGCGGTGTTCCTGGGCGCTATCGAGCAAAACCCGGCATGCATCAATGTGATCGACGCGCCGCTCGCAGGCGGCGATGGTGGCTACGTGCTGCGTGCCGTCAACCTCTCACCGCTGCATTGGTTGCACCACTCACAAAGCCTGACGACGATGGAGCAACTTCTACAGGAGTATATAGCGCTTACCACTCACTAGACAACCAGTAATGACTGTATACAAGCAGCAGTATTACGTTTTATCGAACTGCCGCACACCAGTTGCGTCAGCCCGAGGCTTGCCAGCCGATAGCGTGAGCAAGCCGAATGAAATGGCAACGAGGTACATCACGGCAGAGTAACCACAGCCACAGCCATAACCACAATCGCCATCCCACGGTTGCCAAGCACCGATCAAGCGATGAAAGCTATCAGTATGGTGTTAACTCAGCGACGAATCGTGAGTTTGCATATCGGCCGGGTGTGCCGCGCATAATCCACGAATATGACGAACAACTTCGATCACTTCATCGGTACGCAGGCTGTCGCAGAGTCTCAAAAGTTTGACGTGGAAGCACTTGCCGCCTACCTGCAGGCGCAACTGCCCGGCTTCAAAGGCCCACTGCAAGTTGAGCAATTCAAGGGGGGGC
Source organism: uncultured Burkholderiaceae bacterium (assembly GCA_964432095.1). GTDB lineage: Bacteria > Pseudomonadota > Gammaproteobacteria > Burkholderiales > Burkholderiaceae_C > CAYSMM01. Next base: position 2,917 of record CAYSMM010000080.1, read on the forward strand.
AATCCAACCCTACATTCAAGTTGATTACCTCCTCAGGCCACTACGTGATGCGTGCCAAGCCTGGCCCAGCAGCCAGGCTATTACAGTCTGCTCATGCAATCGATCGCGAGTTCACGGTGATGAAGGCCCTTGCCGCAAGCGATGTGCCAGTGGCACGCATGCACCTGCTATGCGAAGACGAGTCCATCATCGGCCGCGCGTTCTACATCATGGATTTCGTCGAAGGCCGCGTGTTGTGGGATCAGTCACTGCCAGGTATGAGCAATTCCGAGCGTGGCGAGATTTACGACGAGATGAACCGTGTGATCAGCGAGCTGCACCAAGTGGACTTCAAAGCCGTCGGCCTGGCTGAGTTCGGCAAGCCAGGCAACTACTTCGCACGTCAGGTGAGCCGCTGGAGCAAGCAGTATCAAGCCTCCATCACTCAGCCGATTGCGGCGATGGAAAAGTTGATCCAGTGGCTGCCCGAGCATATTCCGACCGACGACAGCACGAGCATCGTGCATGGCGACTTCCGGCTCGACAACCTCATCTTCCACGCCAGCCAGCCACGCGTGCTGGCCGTGCTCGACTGGGAACTGTCGACGCTGGGCCACCCACTCGCGGACTTCAGCTACCACTGCATGGCCTGGCATATTCCCCCCGGAGCTTTCCGCGGCATTGCGGGGCTGGACTACACCGCCTTAGGTATTCCTACCGAGCGTGAGTACATCGCCCGCTACATGCAGCGAACGGGCCGCATGATCGAGGGTGACTGGAACTTCTACCTGGCCTATAACCTGTTTCGTATCGCTGCCATTTTGCAGGGCATTGCCAAGCGGGTTGAAGAAGGCACCGCCTCCAGCGCGCAAGCACGCCAGGCTGCCGCGGGCGCCAAGCCGCTGGCAGAGCTGGGCTTGAGCTTTGCCATGAAGTCGGGTGCACGCCCCTGACACACTGCCCACAACACGGATTCGAGGAGACGCAACAAGTGGATTTCAGCTACTCACCCAAGACGCAAGCGCTGCAAGCGCGCGTCAGCGAATTCATGCTTGAGCATGTTTACCCCAACGAGCAGCGCTTCTTCGATGAGATCGAGGCCAACACTCAAGCCGGCAGGCGCTGGTCACCCACCGCCGTGATCGAGGAGCTGAAGGCCAGGGCCAAGGCACAGGGCTTATGGAATCTGTTTCTGCCTGACAGTGAACTAGGCGCAGGCCTGAGCAACCAGGAATACGCCCCGTTGGCAGAGATCATGGGCCGCGTACCTTGGGCCAGCGAGGTGTTCAACTGCTCGGCACCCGACACCGGCAACATGGAGGTGCTGGTGCGCTATGGCACCGCCGAGCACAAAAAGCTGTGGCTGGAGCCGCTGCTCAAGGGCGAAATTCGCAGCGCGTTTGCAATGACCGAACCCGAGGTGGCATCGAGCGACGCCACCAACATCAGCACGCGCATCGAGCGCGACGGTGATCACTACGTCATCAACGGCCACATGTGGTGGATCTCCGGCGCTGGCGACCCACGCTGCAAGATTTTCATCGTGATGGGCAAGTCTGACCCCGCAGCGCCCAAGCATCAGCAGCAAAGCATGATCCTCGTGCCGGCTGACAGCAAAGGCGTGCGCATCGTGCGGCCCCTCAATGTGTTTGGCTATGACGATGCACCGCACGGCCATATGGAGATGTATTTCGACGACGTGCGTGTACCGGCATCCAACATGTTGCTGGGCGAAGGCCGCGGGTTCGAGATTGCGCAGGGCCGACTGGGGCCGGGCCGTATTCACCACTGCATGCGCCTGATTGGCCTGGCCGAGCGTGCGCTCGAGCTGATGTGCAAGCGCGCCAGCGCGCGCGTGGCGTTTGGTAAGCCGGTGTCCGCACAAACCGTGACGCAGGAGCGCATCGCTGAGGCGCGCTGCCAGATCGATATGGCACGGCTGTTGACGCTGAAGGCCGCGTGGATGATGGACGTTGCCGGCAACAAGACCGCCAAGCAAGAGATTGCGATGATCAAGGTGGTGGCACCCAACATGGCGTGCCAGGTCATCGACTGGGCGATGCAGGCGCACGGCGGAGGCGCGATGTGCGACGACTTTCCGCTTGCTTACGCCTACACCATCAGCCGCACACTGCGTTTTGCCGACGGCCCTGACGAGGTGCACCGCAACGCGATTGCCAAGGGCGAGCTGGGTAAGTACGT
>CAYSMM010000080.1:5197-9252 GCA_964432095.1 uncultured Burkholderiaceae bacterium
GCCCTGACGAGGTGCACCGCAACGCGATTGCCAAGGGCGAGCTGGGTAAGTACGTGTCGCACCAAGCATCATGACTTCGTCGCTCAGCATGATTTTGAATCATATTGATTCTATACTCTTATATGTAAAGTGCTTTTACTGCTTCACCAGTAACCAGTGAATGCATTGTACTGCAGTAAGTATGGCTAGTTGGTGAGTTAACTGGCTGGCTGCACCGAAAGCAGTCGAAGCGGCTTGATGATGGCTTGTGTCATTTGCAAGGTTGAGTCGAGCGCGCCGGCATCCACCGCTGGCGAGGCGGTACGCAGCACCACAGAGCTACCGGCAAACACGACGATCCACGGGAACAGCGTGTTCATCAATGCCGCATGCTCGCCACCCGGCAGTTGCCTGAGAAATTGCGACGCATAGGCCCCCATCACAACAGGCGGGCTGCCGAAGCAGGCCACGTTTTTGCCCCAGGGCGCATCGAGCGGCTGCTCGCGCAGGGTGGTCACCCACGCCATCTCCTGTGGAATATCGTCGTCCAGATTGGTTTCGATGCGCTCGGTAGCCTCGCCATAAACAGCCAGGGCAATCAAATCAGCCGTGCTGCGGGTACAGATGGTGCCATGTGCGCGCAGCGGCTCGGCCGTTTTGATGCCGACCTTGACCTGCAAACCTTTGATGTAAGGCCGGTTAGGGCGGCCGGCATGCAACTGCCAGCGCAGGCCGAGCGTAGTCCCCAAAACGCGCACCTCATGGTTGGCAAGCTTCTCCACCTTGAACTGATTGGCTTCGGCCCAGCGCGCCACGACGGGCTGGGATTGTTCGGCCAGTGTCGCCAGCGGGTCTGCCTTGGATTTTTTAAGCTTGCTGAACATGGTTATTGTGTAGAGTATCTATCATGTTAATACCGGCCCCCCTCACGTGGGTGATATCCCGACGAACTCGCATAAAGTTTTGGCAATGATCGACATTTTTTCGTGGCCTACGCCCAACGGGCACAAAGTTCACATCCTGCTGGAGGAGACCGGCCTTCCCTACCGGGTGCATGCAGTGGACATCGCCAACGGCGACCAGTTCAAGCCCGAGTTCCTGAAGATCAGCCCCAACAACAAGATCCCGGCGATACTGGATTCAGATGGCCCCGGCGGCAATCCATTTACGTTGTTCGAGAGTGGTGCAATCCTGGTATACCTCGCCGCCAAGGCCGGCATGACAGACAAGTTCGTCGGAAAGACCGATGCCGAACGCTTCACCACACTACAGTGGCTGATGTTTCAAATGGGCGGCTTAGGGCCGATGCTCGGCCAGGCGCATCACTTTCGCATCTATGCGCCCGAGAAAGTGGAGTACGCCATCAACCGCTATACCAACGAGGCACGGCGCTTGTACAGCGTGATGGACAAAGAGTTGGCAAGCAAGCCTTACATCGCCGGCAGCTTTTATTCCATCGCCGATATCGCGATTTTCCCGTGGACGCGCAGCACGCAAAACCAGGGCGTGGACTGGGCCGATTTCCCCAACGTCAAGCGCTGGCACGACGAGATTGCCGCACGGCCGGCGGTGCAGCGTGGCGTGGCCGTACTGGCTGAGCGGCGCAAGCCCGTGGCTACCATGAGCGACCAGCAGCGCGACGTATTGTTCGGCAAGACACAGTATGAGCGTAAAACATAATATCAATTAGCGGAAACACTGGCATACACGCAGGAGTGATCAATGAAATGGGACCCCAATCAGCAATCTGACAATGTCGAGGACTTGCGCAACCAGGGCCAGCGCGGCGCAGGCGGCATGCGCCGTGTGGGACTGGGCGGTGGCATAGGCACCATCGTTTTGGTGCTGCTTGCATTTTTCTTCGGTGTAGACCCGAGCATGGTGCTGCAACTGGGCCAGGCCGTAGGGCCGACACAGCAGGCCCCTGCCCCACAGGCTGGCCCAAAGATGCAGGCACAAACCGAGCAGGACAAATTCATCTCTTACGTACTGCTAGACACTGAAAGAGTGTGGAGTGAGATCTTTCGTCAAGCCGGGCAGGAATACCCCGAGCCTAAGCTCGGCCTTTTTGCCGGACGCGTGGCGTCGGCCTGCGGTATGGCGACCTCTGCCACGGGGCCGTTTTATTGCCCGGCCGACAGCAAGGTGTACATCGACACCAGCTTCTTCAACGAGTTGCGCACGCGCTACCGCGCACCGGGCGACTTTGCGCAAGCCTATGTGCTGGCGCATGAGATTGGTCATCATATTCAAAATGTCACGGGCACCATGCAGCGCGTGGAGGCGACAAGGCGCCGCATGAATGAGCGCGATTCAAACGCGCTATCGGTGCGCGTGGAGTTGCAGGCCGACTGCTATGCCGGTGTGTGGGCGCATCACAGCGACAAGGCGCGCGGCACCCTCGAGCAAGGCGACGTGCAGGAAGCGCTAGGTGCGGCAAGCGCCGTGGGTGACGACCGCATTCAAAAGGCTACTCAAGGCTATGTAGTGCCCGATTCTTTTACGCATGGCTCGGCCGAGCAACGCATGCGCTGGTTCAAGCGCGGACTGGAGACCGGCAATCTGAAAACCTGCGATACCTTTAGCGCACAGCAGTTGTAGAGCAGTAGAGTGAGGCTACAGAGTCAAGCTGCGTTTGCGCAGACCATGTACAAACGCTGATGCATTAATACTGCTTTGACTATCACACCGTTATTGCGCTGTGTAAAACCAGGAATCCTTATACACTGCGGCGAGTATATGAGCTTAAGTCCATCTGCGGATTAATAGCGGTTGATGTTGCACTACTGCAAAGGTTTCTTGAGTGCCTCCGGGATGGGCAACGACATGAACTCGATGCCTTCCTCTCGCATGGCCTCGGCCTCTTCGCGCGTAGCTTCACCCCGAATACCTTTGTGCGCTATCTCGCCATAGTGCATGCGGCGAGCCTCTTCAGAAAACCGTCTGCCTACGTCCTCGGTATTGGCCATCACCTGCCGCACCGCTTGCAGGTACAGCCGTTGCAGCTCGGCAGCCTCAGGCATATTAGCTACGTATTCCGCCTGCGGCTCGCTATCGGCCTTAGCCGCATGAGACGACGACAGGTTCAGGCGCGGCGCCGACGGCATTTTGTCAATCTGAGTGTCCCCGCAGATCGGGCATTCAAGCAAGCCACGCGACAGCTGGCCGGCAAAGTCGTCTTCGCCGGCAAACCAGCCTTCGAAGCTGTGGCCGTGCTGGCACTTGAGGTTCAATACTTTCATAGTGTTATGTTATCTGAGGCCGCAGCCCTCCATTGACAAGGCCATTCGCCACGCAGGTGCTTTTCGGCCCACAGCGCGGCCGTCACGGTTTTGGCATCGGTCACACGCCCCGCCTGAATCTCGCTGATCAACCAGACCAGTTGCGCAGTGAATACGTCCAGAAACTCGGTATCGTCGAGTGTGCGCTCGCCCTGCGAAAGCTCACGCGCAAAAAACACGTGAATCACTTCATCTGAATAGCCGATTGCGTTGTGAATCGCGCCCGCGTAGGCAAACTGCTGCGCGGAGTAACCCGTCTCCTCGGTCAGCTCGCGCGCAGCACACCGAAGTGGCGACTCTCCCGCATCCAGTTTGCCTGCCGGAAACTCAATGAAGGCTCGCTTGAGCGGGTAGCGATACTGCCGCTCCAGTACCACTTGCCCGTCCGCCAGAAACGGCACGACGAGCGCTGCGCCCGGATGTCGCACATACTCCCGTACCGCATGCTGCCCATTGGGCAGGCGTACCACGTCACGCTGCATGAGCAAAAAGCTGCCCTGGTATGCAACCGCGCTCTCAACCATTTGTTCTTCAAGGTGCTTCGTCATGGCAGTAGCGCCGGGTGTTAAGTCAGCTCTTGCGCAAGTAGCGGTAAACAAAACCAGGAAACGCAAAAGTGAGGAACAGCGTGGCCGTGACGGCGTAAAACTCCCAACGCTGCGGGTAGCGCTGGCCTTGCTGATGCTCGATAACCAATGCCAGCGCGCCGACGGCAAGGTAAAGCACCAGCAACTCCATGAGATGCAGCCACAGGGGCTTGGCATCCGCTCGATATTTGAATAAGCCAAAAACGCG
>CAYSMM010000081.1:0-9227 GCA_964432095.1 uncultured Burkholderiaceae bacterium
AGGCGCCCTTCCTCAACCTCAGCTACAGCGGTAATCTGCAAGAGCTCGACTCGATCGCCGGCATTGTTTCGCTGCGCGAAAAGGCCGAGCGGCGCGGTGTGCAAGTGACACTCTCAGAAATGTCGCCCGCCAACTCCGTGATGCTGGGTTCAGGCGCGCTCACCGTGGCCTTCATTGCATAGTTTGGCGAAGCAAATCGGCCTACGTCCTTGAAATCGGTTCTCATATACTCATTAATGTATGTGCCTATCACCGCTTTATAATAAACCAGCGACGGCATTACACTACTTTTAGTATCATGGATTCAACATCTGCGTCAAACTCAAGATGCGCCGCATGCGGCACACCCATGATCTGTGGCGCTTTGAGCGACCGCTCATGCTGGTGCGAAGCCGAAGCCCCGCGCATCATCACGCCGGCCCTGGCGGGGTGCCTGTGCCCCGCCTGCCTTGTGCAGCAACCCCTCACCGCACTCAACATCACCCCCATCGCTGACCACGCGCTTGCGGCCCGGGTTGCGGCGCGGCTCGATCAACAAACCAAGCCGCCCGGCTCGCTTGGCGCGTTGGAGGCCACCGCGCTGCGCATTGCGCTGATCCAGCAAAGCGACAAACCGCAACTCATGCAGCCGCAGGTGGTGGTGTTTGCCGGCGATCACGGTCTGGCGCGTGACGGTGTGAGCGCCTATCCGCAAGATGTGACATGGCAGATGGTGGAGAATTTTCTCGCGGGCGGTGCTGCGGTCAGTGTGCTCGCGCGGCAACACGGGCTTGATCTCACCGTGGTGGACGCCGGTGTCGCGCACGACTTCACGCCGCGCAGCAGCTTGCAACTGCGCAAGGTAGCCGCTGGTACTGCATCGTCTTTACATGGCGCTGCCATGAGCGCTGCGCAATGCGCAGCTGCGTTGCTGCACGGGCGTGAGGCTGTCGCGTCCTTGCCGGGTAACGCGGTGCTGATTGGCGAAATGGGCATTGGCAACACCTCAGCCGCTACGCTGATCATGCATCGCTTGCTTGGACTGCCGCTTGCGCAGTGCACAGGGCGCGGCACCGGGCTGGACGAGGCCGGCCTCGCGCGCAAGCTGGCGCTGCTCGAGCGTGCGGCCGAAGCTAACGCAGCGGCACAAGAACCCCTCGACGTGCTCGCTGCCTTTGGCGGCTTTGAGATGGCGCAAATGGTGGGCGCCTACTGGCAAGCTGCGTACACGCGCCGCGTCATCGTCGTCGACGGCTTCATCGCCACCGCCGCATTGCTGGTCGCAGCGCGCATTGCGCCCGCAGTGCTCGACTACTGCGTGTTTGCGCACTGCTCCAACGAGGCTGGTCATGCCGCGCTGCTCAACGCGCTCAATGCCACGCCCTTGCTCAAACTAGACATGCGGCTGGGCGAGGCCTCGGGCGCCGTCGCAGCCTGGCCACTGGTCATATCCGCCGTGAAACTGTTCAACGAAATGGCTACGTTCGAATCGGCAGGTGTTGCGTCGGCCAGCCCAACCGCAATTCACAATGAGTGATGTCTCTGACCTGGCACCTTCGCGCCGAGTTGCGCCACCTTCTGCTCGCAGTTCAATTCTTCACACGCGTGCCCGTGCCACGCTGGGTGAACAACGACTTTGACGAGAGGCTGCTGGCCAGCAGCGCGCGCTACTTCCCTTTGGTCGGCATCTTCGTCGGCGGAGTTGCCGCAGCGGTGTACGTGCCCGCATCGTGGTGGCTGCCGCCCTTGTCGGCCGCGTTGATCTCTTTAGCCGTCACACTCTGGCTGACCGGTGCATTCCACGAAGACGGGTTGACCGACACGATTGACGCGCTTGGCGCGACGTCTGACCGCGTGAAGGCGCTCGCCATCATGAAGGATTCACGCATCGGCGCTTACGGTGCCATCAGTGTCATCGTGGTGCTGATGCTCAAGGTGTCATTACTGGCTGACATGCCCATCGAAGTCGGCGCGGTCTCGCTGGTTGCGGCACATGCCTTGTCGCGTGCATATGCCGTGGTCTTGATCGCAGTGCTGCCCTATGCGCGCGACGACGCCGATGCCAGCAGCAAGAGCAAACCGCTGGCGTCGCGCGTGAGCACCGCCTCCACCGTGGTGGCTGCATTGTTTGGCGCGCTGCCCTGGCTGGCAGTGGTGCTGTATGACGGCCTGGCCGTGCAGTGGTTGCTCGCCTTGCTGCTCAGCGCTGGCACTTGCGCGTTCTGCGGCAGGTGGTTCTGGCGCCGCTTGGGAGGCTTTACCGGCGACGCGCTTGGCGCTTGCCAGCAACTCACCGAGGTGGCGTTCTATCTCGGTGTGGCGATGCAATTCACGCAATAGCGCATGAAGCTGATCTGCCTTCGTCACCCCGCCACGGGGATCAGCGCTGAGGTTTGCTATGGACGTACCGATGTGCCATGTAAGGCTAGTGCGCAAGCGGCTTTTGTGTCTCACTGGGCTCATCAACTGATGCAGCACGGCGCCAAGCCGGTTGCGGCCATCTACTGCTCGCCGCTTTTGCGCTGCAAGGCGCCTGCACAGCAACTCGCGCAGTGCCTGGAGCTGACCGTACAAGAGGATTCAAGGTTGATGGAGGCGGACTTCGGCCGTTGGGAAGGCCAACGCTGGAATGAGATTGGGCGCGAGGCCATCGATGCCTGGGTGGCGGACTTCGCGCACCACGCGCCGGGAGGAGGCGAAAGCGTTGCGGATGTGCTCGCCCGCGTCGCAAGCTGGGTGTTGGCCACGCAGCAAAACACCCCCAGCCGGTCAGGCGCTGCTGTACTCATCACGCATGCTGGTGTGATCGCAGCTCTCGCGTGGCTGGCTCAGCATGGCCATTTACGACCATCGCGCCTGCCGCGTGCCGATGAATGGCCGCCAGTTCGCGTGGCACATGGCGAAAGCTGGGCTGTGGACTGGCCACCAGAACCCCCAATATGGGGTGGTGCAGCAAAGATCAACTCACCCACCGATGCTGGGCCGCCAACCGCTTGAGCAGCGCAAATGTCGGTGCTTGACCCTTGTTTTGGTGGCGCACAAGCGAGAGCAGCTTGAGTAGCAGCTCAGCGGTTGCAATCACATCGCTGGCCGCGCGGTGGCGCGTGGCTACCCCCAAGGAGAAATGCGAAAGCCATTCGTCCAGCGACCGTGCACGCACCTCGGGGCAGAGCACTGCAGCCAAGGGCATGATATCGAGCCATGGCCCCTGTAGCGTATATCCAAGGTAGCGCTTGCTAGCACGGCTCAATAGCCGCTCGTCAAATGGCGCGTGAAACGCCAGCAGCGGGCTGCCACCCACGTATTGTTCAAACTCGGCCAGTGCCAGCTCAGGCGGCAACCCCATACTCTGCATGCGTACGCCTATGCCATGCAGCAGGATGTTCTCTTTCGAGCTTTTGATCTCTTGTTTGAGTACGGTCTCAAAGCTGTCGTGGTAGCACACCGCGCCATCTTGCACTGCGACTGCCGCAATCGCCAGCAGCCGATCGGCGTTCGGATCCAGCCCGCTGGATTCAACATCCACCACGATCCAGCGCGGGTTACCGGTTTGCCCGAGCGCCGTGGCGATGACGGAGGTAAGCCAGCTCATCAACGTTTGAGGAAATCAAGGCCCAGGCGCTGCTGTAGCTTACGCGCCTGGCGCAAGGTTTCCTTGAGGATGCGCTGGTCAAGCTCCGACAGCAGACTCACCGCGATCCGGTTGGGATTGGGCTGCGCGGCTGCATCTGCATCACGCGAAGCCACCGGCGCTAAGCCCTCAATCTGCAGCCGCAGGCGCAGCATCAGCAAGAATTCAAACGCCTCGATATAGCTGATCACTTCGCTGTCGGACAAGTTCATCAGTGCACCAATAGCACGCAACCGCTCTGAGGTGTTAGTAGCATGCACGCCATGTGCAAGCGAAAAAATGCGTGCCGCCTCCACAAACGGCGCCGTGCCGTGCATTTTCAAGTCGAGCGTCGGCACGCCTTGCACCTCCTCAGTGACGATGGAGCCGAGCCAGTTGAGCGGCGGCTCGCAGCGCAAGGCATTTTCAGTCATCAGGTACAAAAATCGCGGCGAGCGCGACACCTGCTCGAGCACCTCGGTACGTAGTCCTTCAACCAGCGTATCGTTGCCCCAGATCGGACGTAAATCAAAATAGATATTCGCCGCCAGCAGGTGCTCGGGTGTGCCCTCATTCACCCAGGTTTGGAACTTCGCGCGCCATTCCTCACGCGTCAGGCAACACTCGGGGTTGCTGGCCATGATGTTGCCCTTGCACAGCGGGTAGCCACAAGCGTCCAGCGCTTGATTGACCTCGCGTGCAAAAGTCAGGTAGCGGCTGCGCTCAGCCTCGATCTCATCACCGCTGCCGTTGGGCGCAAACACCAGGCCATTGTCCTGATCGGTGGCAATGGTTTGCTCGGCACGGCCTTCGCTTCCAAACGCCAGCCAGCAGAAGGCATGCTGTTGAAGTTGATGTTTCGCAGCCAGCAGCTCCAGCAAGCGCGCAGTCAGCACGTCGTTGAGATGCGACACCAGTGCAGTAAGCTGCCGCGCCTGCACGCCCTGTGCCAACAAGTTGCGCGCCAAACGGCGAATGTCGGCAGCACCGGCAACCAGCTCTTCCACGTTGCCGGCATCGCGCAGCCGCGTGCTGACCTGCTTGAGTGTCATGCGCTGCAAGCTGAACAAATCTCGCTCACTGATCACACCGATTGCCTTACCGCCATCGACCACAGGTACATGGCGGATGCCGTGCTTGGACATCAGTAGCGCGGCATCTTGCGCAGTTGCGCTGGCATTCAGTGTGTGCACAGGCGTACTCATCACCTGGCTGATCGGCGCGCCTAGCGGCACCTGCGGCAATGTAATGCGGCACAGGATGTCAAAGCGCGTCAATATCCCGACAGGGCATGCGTGCTCGTCGCAGATGAGAATGGAGCCGATGCGTTGACGATGCATCAGCGTCAGTGCTTCTTGCAGCGGTGTGGCGGGACTGCACATCACCGCAGCGCGGCGGCACAGGGTGGCCAGCGGGGTTTCCAGCGACTGCTCGGCCAGGCTTTGCTGCGCATACGATTGCAATAGTTGCTTGCGCGACAGATCAAGCAAATTACGCACGCGGCGGTGCGCATAGTCTGCAAACACCGGGCTGCGCTCGATTGCGGTCATCACCACCTGCGCGGGCACCTGCAGCACAAAGGTGTCGTCTTCGGCGCGATACGTGCTGACCACGGCCCGCTTGGCCAAAAGCGCACCGATAGGAAAGCAATCTCCCGCGCTCAGCTCATGCGTACGCTCGCCGCCTGCTGCTTCGCCAATCACCCGGCCTTGCTTGACGATCAGCAGACTTTGCACTTCGCCATGTATGGGCGCAAGCACCACTTCACCGGGCTCGTAATAGTGCTGCGTGGCATGCCGCACCAGCTCAAGCACTTGCTGCCGCTCCATTTGCTGAAACGGCGCGTAGCGCTGCAAGCACTCGGTCAGTTGCGCCAACATGCCTGATGATGGAGTGGTAACTGCGCGTTGTGGACTGGCCGGTTGATCTGCCGCCATGGAGACTCTGCAAAGGATTGGGTGCTTGATGAACTAGAGCCTGTTAACGCTATGACGATGACTACGCCTATTGCGATGCGAACGGGCAGATTGTGGCGCTGGGCTAGGCGTCTCAGTATGCACATTGGGCAGCCAAGGCTGGCCGCCTTGGCAAGAAGCGCCATCCATCAACCAAAACATCACCCAAAAGCGCTCAGTGCCACAAGTCCCCACAGCCACCACTGCCATCTCAGTCACCTTAGCCTTCGGGAGTCATAGTGTTAACAGGCCTTAACGGTCGCGCGCACCGGCGGGCATACCTTGCGCGGGCGCCTGCTGCGACGACGGGGGTGGCACCGGGGTTGCTGCCTGCTGGGGTGCAGTCCGTGGCGGCGGATCGCCGGTGAAGGTGACACCGGGCACGTTTTGCGCTACGGCTGTGGCGGTGCTCGGCATCGGGGACATCGTCACCGCCGGCTGGCGCGCATCCTTGGCTTCGGGCACCGGCACGCTCATCTCGCCACCGTTGCGCAATAGCACCACTTCTTGCCCAGTGATGCGGCTGACCTTGCTGCCATCGGGCAACTCACCGCCAACCTTGGCAACCACCGACTGCTTGCCGTTATCCAGCGACAGCACCGCGCGCACAGCCCCGGTTTGCAGTACGACGCCCAACACCTTGACGTCGAGTGCCACCTGCTGCTGCTTGGCCGTGACGCCCAGCCGCGGGGCCAGAGCAGGCCAACTGAGTGACATCGCCGCCTGGGCGTCGGCCGATAGCTCGCGCGCATTAGCCGGCGCCGGCTTGCCGTAGTCGAGCAGCCGCAGCGTCCAGAACACAAGGCTGGCGAGTGCCGCCAGCCACACCAGTGCGGTTAGCAAACGGACAACAAGTCGCGTGCCAGATGGCATTGAAATCTGCATGGCGGCATTATGATGGCTTCAGAGGATGGTATGTAATAGCACAATTAGCGTCGTGTTGTGCGGTGTCATTCATCTCCGACACAGCTTGACAGTGGCTCAGTGGGGCAAGCCGGATGCTTCAGCAAGCCTCAAGCCGGTGCCGGTTGCGTTTATGCAAGCTGGCTGGACAGTGAATGAGTAGATGAATGAACGTGGCGCGCAGGCAAACGAGGCTGCCTGCGCTCAACCCTAGGAATGGATTCATGCTGCATTTGAAACAGTTTGTGCAACCCACCCGCAAGGCGCGTGGCTTTACTTTGATCGAATTGATGGTGGTGCTGGTGATTCTCGGCCTGCTGGCCGCGCTGGTGGTGCCCAATGTGTTGAGTCGAGCCGATGACGCGAAAGTGACAGCGGCCAAGTCTGACATTGCGGCGCTGATGCAGGCGCTCAAGCTATACAAGCTCGACAACGGTCGCTATCCGCAGCAAGAGCAAGGCTTGCAGGCGCTGGTAGCCCGGCCCACCGTGGGCGCGGTGCCCACCAATTGGCGGCAGTACCTCGAAAAGCTGCCGTCCGACCCTTGGAAGCAGCCCTACAAATATCTGAATCCGGGGCTGCGTGGCGAGGTCGATGTGTTCAGCCTCGGTGCTGACGGCCAGCCAGGCGGCGAAGGTACCAACGCTGATATTGGCTCCTGGCAGTAACGAAGAAAGAAGCGCGTGACTGACTCGCTCCACCGATCAACGGGTTTCACTCTGTTGGAGCTCTTGGTGGTTCTCGTCATCGTCGCTCTTGGTGCAAGCTTGGCGACGCTGGCGTTGCCGCAGCCTGCGCGCAACACACTCGACCGCGACGCTGCGCAACTGGCCGCGCTGATGGACGCAGCACGTAGCTATGCCGCTGCGGTGCAGGCCCCCGTGCGTGTGGAACCCTTACCCAATGGCTACCGCTTCGTGGGCATTCACAACGGAGACTGGAAAGAACTGGCAGGCGACTTGAAGCCGCGCACCTTCAGCACCGATGCCGTCTACAGCAGCCTGCCCGCCAAAGGCGCGCTGCTGGGGCCCGAGCCGGTGGGCGAAGCCCTGGCGGTGACAATTTCCGCCGGTGGCGAAGTACGTGTCATCGCGTCAGACGGTGCATCTGAATTCACCATATCCTCTGGGCAGTAACATGCCTTTACTGGTAATCTTTATTAAACGGAGAGTTATATAGAGTTTGGAGTATGAAGAATCGACAGTCGGGCTTCACGCTCATCGAGATTCTAGTAGCGCTTGCCGTCATCGGCATTGCGCTCACCGCGGCCGTGCGCGCCACCGGCCAATTGGCCGAGCAGGAAGAGCGCCTTCGCCTGCAACAACTGGCCAGTATCTGCGCCGAAAACACGTTTGCGGAAATCAAACTGCGCGAGGGCTTCCCGGCCACCGGTGAACGGCAACTGCAGTGCACGCAAGACGGCGTGACGCTCAGCGCCACGGTGTCCGTGCTGCCCACGCCCAACCCCAACTTCCGGCGGCTGCAGTCGCGCTGGGCCACACCGACCGGCGAGCCGCTGATCACGCTAACCGCCATTGCCGGTGCGATTTGATTGAGCGCTATGCACAGACCCCGCTCACTGCAACGCGGCTTCACGCTCATCGAACTGCTGGTGGCGCTGGCGTTACTGGCAATCGCCAGCTCACTGGCGTTTCAGGGGCTGTCATCCATTGGCATTCACCGCGACCGCGTGGACGCGCAGCGCGTACGCAGCATGCAGCTTGAGCGCACGGTGGCGCAGTTGCAGGCCGACATCGACATGCTGGCGGTGAGTACCCAGCAAACTGCGCAGCCGCTGCCGCCCGCGGTGCAGCGCCGTGGCGACTCGCTGCTCTTGCTGCGCCGCCCGCGCCTGGTGCAAGGGCAAATGGACAATGCTGTGGAAGTGGTGCGTTATCACGTGAGCGCCGGGCAATTGCAGCGCAGCGTGCTGGGCCGCGCCATCGACCCGCTCACACTGCTGGCCGCCGCACGTGACCCTGAGGTCAGTGGGCGCAGCAGTCTAGCGATGCTGCGTGAGGCAAACGGCCTGCAAATGCAGATCTGGCAAGACGGGCAGTGGCAGCCCATGCCGGCCGAAGAGCAAACCTCTGGACAGCAGATCAGCGCGGCCAGTACCGACCCCGCAGCCATAGGCCCGAGTTCTGGTGCTGACACGAGCCCAGGCGCCAGTGCCGGCAGCCTTCCAGCCAAGCCGTTGCCGCGCGCCATCAAGTTACGTGTCGATTTATCTGATGGCCGCAGCATCGAGCGGGTGTTTCTGATCGAGGGCACGGCATGAGGCCGCTTGCAACCCGGCAGCGCGGCGCGGCGATTCTCACCGCGCTCATCGTAGTCGCGATTGCCGCGACGATTGCCAGCTCCATGCTGGCCCGGCAGCAGGCCACTGTGGTGGCCGAGGAGGCGCGGCGTCATGGCGCACAAGCCCGCTGGATTTTGCGTGGCGCGCTCGACTGGGCACGACTCATCCTGCGGGAAGATGCGCGCTCTACTGCGGTCGATCATCTCGGGGAACCTTGGGCAGTCGGCCTAAAGCCGATTCCCCTGAAGCAATTCCTGGCCGCTGGCGAGCGCAGTGAGGATGCCGTGCTCGACGCGCAACTCTCAGGCTTCATCACAGACGCACAGGCGCTGTTCAATCTCTCGAATCTGGTGAACAACAATCAGCCGTCGGAGGCCGATGCCCTCGCGCTGTCGCGCTTGCTGCAAGCTTTGGGCGAGAACAGCGCCGACAGCCTCGCAGCCACCGCCACCGCCAATATGATGGGCATTGTGCAAGG
>CAYSMM010000082.1:0-3072 GCA_964432095.1 uncultured Burkholderiaceae bacterium
CTTTTTGCAAACTCATTGTCAACAGTGGGCAGTTGCGGCCATTCCACTTTCTTCATGGTGATGGTGAATTGCGCGGTCTTGCCTGCAATGTCCTTGCCGTGATAGTCATCGGGAAACTTGAGGCTGAAGGTTTTCTCCTCACCCGTCACCATGCCTTTGGCCGCCGCTTCAAACTCGGGCAACATGCGGCCATCGCCGAGGATGAGGACAAAGTCGCTGGCCGTGCCGCCATCAAACGCCACGCCGTCAATCTTGCCGATGAAGTCTATGGTCACGCGGTCACCGTCATGCGCTGCCAATCCGTCGCTGGTTTGGCCATTGGCGCCCGCCTGGCCGCGCTGCACAAACACACGGCGCTGCTTGCGCAGGATGTCCACGGTTTTTTGCACGGCAGCGTCGGTGACCTCGGTGCTGATTTTCTCGACTTCGGCAGTAGCCAGATCGCCGATCTGCACTTCGGGGTAAACCTCGAACGTGGCGTCAAACGCGAGTTGATCATCTGCCACGCCGTCGGTTTTCTGCTCGAACTTAGGGGCACCTGCCACACGCAGCTTAGCGTCGCCGGCTGCGCTCATGAAGGCATTGCCCACTTTGTCTTGCATCACTTCGTACTCAACGCTGAATCCGTAGCGCTGTGCCACGATTTTCATCGGCACCTTGCCAGGGCGAAAGCCGTCGGCTTTCACGGTGCGCGCCAGGCGCTTCAAGCGTTGCTCAACCTCAGACTGAATGGCAGCCTTGGGGATGGAAAGCGTCATGCGGCGCTCAAGTGCGCCCAGGGTTTCAACAGCGACAGTCATGGTCAGCTCAAATGAGAAAAGTGAGAAATGTGAAGTGAATTCGCTTGTTCAAAGCCGAGTGCCGAGGATGGTGCGAGGGAGGGGACTCGAACCCCTACGCCTGTTGAGGGCGTCAGGACCTAAACCTGGTGCGTCTACCAATTTCGCCACCCTCGCAGCCCAGCTCAGAAAGGCGCCTATTGTAGCCGAGCCCATGCCAGAGCCACCGCCAATGTTTGCCGCCGGGTGCATTGCCCCGCAAGCGCGCCATACCGTGCCGCAGGAGTGGACACAGGGCCTGGCGCAACCCTATTACTCCCAACCCTAACATTCCGATACTGCACATTCATATAGAGTAAAGGGTCTTTACTTATATGAGTAATAGGCCTCACGCGGCCACTGGAGGGACAGCAGGGCCCTTCTTGACTCTGAACCAGGCGGCATACATAGCTGGCAGGCTGAGCAGCGTCAGCACGGTTGCAACCGTCAGGCCCCCCATGATGGCCACGGCCATTGGCCCCCAAAATACACTACGCGTGAGCGGGATCATCGCCAGGATGGCCGCCGCTGCCGTCAACATGATGGGTCGAAAGCGTCGTACCGAGGCCTCCACGGTCGCGGTCCACTCGTCCACTCCGTCGTCGATGTCACGCTGAATCTGGTCGAGCAGGATCACGCTGTTGCGGATGATCATGCCCATGAGCGCAATCACACCCAGCATGGCCACGAAACCAAACGGCCGGTTGAACAGCAGCAGTGCACCGGCTGCGCCAATGATGCCCAGCGGCCCGGTGAGATACACCAGCAGGCTGCGGCTGAAGCTGCGCAACTGCAGCATCAACAGCGTGAAGATGATGAACAGCATGATGGGTACGCTCGCAAAAATCGAGCCCTGCCCTTTCGCTGCTTCCTCTGCCGCCCCGGCCACCTGAATGCGGTAGTCCCCATTGAGCTTGCTTTTCATCTCGGCCAGCTTGGGTGCGAGCTGCGACGTCACCGTCGGCCCCTGAATGCCTTCACGCACATCGGCATTCACAGTGATGGCAAAGTTGCGCCCCTCGCGCCACATGACGCCTGGCTCCCAAGCAAAACCAATCTTGGCCACTTGCGAAAGCGGAATCGAGCGGCCTGTGGATGTGGGCACGTAGGCATTAGTCAGGTCTGTCAGTTCATCGCGCTCGTTAAGCGGCTGACGCAGTACGATATCGATCAACTTGTCGCCTTCGCGGAACTGTCCCACCGTAGAGCCGGACAGAATCGTCTGTGCGGAGCGGGCTATCGTTGCGTTGTTCACACCCAGTGCCTTGGCTTTGTCCTGGTCGATCTCCAGACGCAATGCCTTGACCTGCTCATTCCAGTTGTCGTTTACACCCACCGTGTTCGGGTTGGCGCGCATGAGGGTCTTGACTTCATCAGCCAGCGCACGCAGCTTGACTGGGTCTGGCCCCACTACGCGAAATTGCACCGGATAAGGCACCGGCGGCCCGTTGGGCAATAGCTTCACACGCGCACGCGCCTCGCCGAACTCAGCGGCCAGCACAGCCGGCAATGCCTTGCGGATACGCTCCCGGTCTTTGAGTGTCGCGGGCATCACAATCAGCTGTGCTACGTTGGTCTGCGGGAATATCAGATCGAGGGGCAAATAAAACCGCGGTGCACCTGAGCCCACGAAGGTGGTCACACTGGTCACGCCCGGCTCCTGGCTCATGCGCTGCTCAAGCCGCTTGGCCAATTCCTCGGTGCGGCGGATGTTGGTGCCTTCGGGCAGCCATGCGTCCACCAGAATCTCAAGCCGGCTCGAATCCGGGAAGAACTGCTGCTCAACCTTGCCCATGCCCACGATACCTAGCGCAAATGCCGCGAATGTGGCGCCAATCGTCACCCATCGATGCTGCACACACCAGTTCACCAGCGCACGGTAGCGGGCGTAAAACGGCGTGTCGAACAATTCATGCGGCTGATCCGAGCTGCTGTCGTGTTTCTTTATCTTCAGTAACTTGAAGCCAAGGTAAGGCACGAAATACACCGAAACCACCCACGAGATGAGCAGCGCCGCACTCGTGACTGCGAAAATCGCAAAGGTGTATTCACCCACCGCAGACTTGGCCATGCCGATTGGCAAAAAGCCGGCCGCGGTGATGAGCGTGCCAGTAAGCATGGGCATCGCGGTTACGTCATACGCAAATGTTGCAGCGCGCAAACGGTCGTAGCCTTCTTCCATCTTGCGCACCATCATCTCCACCGCGATGATGGCGTCGTCCACCAGCAAACCCAGCGCAATGATGAGCGAGCC
>CAYSMM010000082.1:3082-8474 GCA_964432095.1 uncultured Burkholderiaceae bacterium
CCGAGTGAGATTTTGTGTAAGCCCACGCCGGCGTAGTACATCACCAGGAATGTGACGGCCAGCACCGAAGGAATCGCCAGCGCCACTACCAGGCCCGGCCGCGTGTCGATACGCAATGGACGCGTGTGCAAGCCCAAGCTGATGAAGCTGACGGCCAGCACGATCACCACTGCTTCGAGTAGCACCATCAAAAACTCATTCACCGACCGCGACACCGCTTTGGGCTGATCCTGAATCTGCTCCAAGCTCAGGCCCACGGGCAACTCTTGCACAATGCGGGCGCGTGTCGCGTCCAGCGCCTTGCCCAGCGCAATGATGTCGCCCCCCTTGGCCATGGATACGCCCAAGCCAATGACTTGATTACCCGAAAACCGCACCGACGGTGACGGTGGATCGACGTATGCGCGCTTGACGTTGGCAATATCGCCCAGGCGCAGCGAGTTGCCGCCCACGCGTATAGGCAGCTCGGCCAGCTCCTGCTCAGCCTTGAACTGGCCCGACAGCCGCACCTGAACATCGTCGGTAGGCGTGCGAATCACGCCCGTGGCTGTGACGTCGTTTTGCTGACCGATGGACGCAATCACCTGCGTGATATCGATGCCCAGTTGCGACAGGCGGCGCTGGGAAATCTCGATGAATACCTTCTCGTCTTGCACGCCGAACTGCTCGACCTTGGCGACGTTGGGCACCTTGAGCAGCTGCTGGCGCACGGAGTCGGCATAGGTCTTGATCTCTGCGAGCGAAAAGCCGTCGCCCTTGAGCGCGTAGATCACGCCATAGACATCACCGAAATCGTCGTTGAAAAACGGGCCGATCACCCCCTGAGGCAGGGTGCCGCGCGCATCGCCCACCTTCTTGCGCACCGCATACCAAACGTCAGCGACTTCGCATGGCGGCGACGAATCCTTGATCTGAAAAATGATGGTGGCCTCGCCGGGCTTGGAGTAGGTTTGAATCTTGTCGGCGTAGGGCACTTCCTGCAGGACGCGCTCGATCTTGTCGGCTACCTGCTCGCTCATCTGCGTGGCGGTAGCACCCGGCCAGAATGCCCGCACCACCATCACGCGGAACGTGAACGGCGGGTCTTCGTCCTGCCCGAGGTTCGTGTAGGCCGCTATGCCACCCAAAATCAGCACCACGAAAAAGTACAGCGTCAGCGCGCGATGCTCGATCGCCCAGCGCGAGAGGTTGAAGCGGCTTTCTGTGTGTTGTGTTTGTTCTTGCATCACAACCCCGCTCAGCTTTGCTTGGCCGCAGGTACCGGTGCAGTTGCAGGCGCGACTTCGGACGCTGCCTTGCCGTTCAACGGCTTGACCTTTTGCCCCGGCTGCAACACATGCGTGCCGGCAGTCACCACCACCTGGCCGGGCTTGAGGCCGGCCACGACCACGGCGTCATTGCCCTGCGCACCGGCCACCTTTACGGACTGGGCAGATACGGTGGAGGATTGCGGATCCCACACCCACACATGCGGCTGCTGCTTGCTCTCAAACACGGCGGTGAGCGGCAGCTTGATAGCCGGCACGCCGGCGGCAGCGCCATTGAGCTCGACCGTGGCCGACATGCCCAGCTTGAGCATGGCGGACGCATCGTTAGCGAGCGCAGCCTTCACGGTGTAGGTGCGGGTCAATGCATCGGCCGCCGCGGCGACCTCGCGCACCGTTGCGGGCAGCGACTGCGCCTCATTGGCCCATAGCCGCACCTTCACCGTATCACCCGGCTTGATGCGGGCCACTTGATCTTCAGGCATCGCAAACACCACGTCGCGCGGGCCGTTACGTGCAAGTCGCAGTACCGGTGTGCCGGCCTGCACCACCTGGCCCGGCTCGGCTTCGATGCCCGTGACGATACCGTCAGCGTCGGCCACCAGTGTGCTGTAGCGCGCCTGGTTACCCTGCACACTCGCTTGCGCGCGAGCCTGGTTGTATTGCGCCTGCGCCGCCTCAAACGCGGTTTTACGACGGTCGAGTTCCGCGCTGGAGATGAAGCCCTGGCTGTATAACTCGTTGAAGCGCTTCAGGTCGGCTTGCGCCTGGTCGCGGTTGACCTGCGCCGCACTCAATCCGGCAGCTGCGGCCTGCTGCGCGAGTTGATAGTCACTGGCATCCAACTCCATCAGCGCCTGACCGGCTCTGACTGCTTGGCCCGATTCCACATGCCGCTTGACGATCTTGCCGCCAACGCGAAAGCCGAGCCGGCTTTCACTGCGCGCCC
Organism: uncultured Burkholderiaceae bacterium; assembly: GCA_964432095.1. Lineage (GTDB taxonomy): Bacteria > Pseudomonadota > Gammaproteobacteria > Burkholderiales > Burkholderiaceae_C > CAYSMM01. The sequence continues at coordinate 5,297 of CAYSMM010000082.1, forward strand.
GCACCTCACCCGCAAACTCTTCCGGGACATTCAGCGCCGCAGCTGCAATAGTCATGGTTTTGACGCTGCGCACCACCTCGGGTGCGGGTTGCGGCTTACTGCAGGCCGACAGCACCAGCGCAGCGGCCGTAATGCCTGGCCAAACGAGTGTTTTGCCCGTGCGGTGAGCGCGTGTGAGTAGCAAGGAGTTCATAAGCATCTCTGTTGGACGGTGAATGACGAATGGCAGCGGAGTGGGTGAATTCTTGCCTGGAATACAAATTACTGACTGACTGGTCAGTAATATAGGGTTTTCGAGATGACTCGTCAACCATCAAAAAACTGTCCTCATGGGCGGGGTTGCGCTCGATGGCAGCCAACTGCCGGCCGCACTGTGATTGCAGCCAGATCACAGCCTGATCCCAACTTGATGCCTGGCAAGCCTTAAGATGCGCGCCGTGACACAGGCCGCCCCAACTTCTTCGCCCCCACCCCAAGCGCCTGCCCTGCATCAGACGCACTACGAGAACTTTCCGGTTGCGTCATGGCTGTGCCCCGCGCGAATTCGTGGCGCGGTTGCAGCGATTTATGCGTTTGCACGCAGCGCAGACGACATTGCCGACGAGGGTAACCTGAACGAGGAACAAAGGCTGGCGCTGCTGGCACAACACCGGGCAGCACTGCGCGACACCTTTGCCGGCACACCGCCGCGCGAGGCTTTTTGGCCTGCGCTGCACGCCGAGGTTGTGCGACACGACTTGCCCCTTCAACCCTTTCTCGACTTGCTGTCAGCATTCGAGCAGGACGTAACCACCGTTCGCTATCGCGACCTCGACCACCTGCTCGATTACTGCCGCCGCTCAGCCAACCCCATCGGTCGTCTGCTGCTGCATCTGTATGGCATCAGTGACGAGCGCAGCAAGCAGCAGAGCGATGCGATCTGCAGCGCGCTGCAACTCATCAACTTCTGGCAGGACATTGCGATAGACCGCATGAAGAACCCGCCTGAAGGTCGCATCTATCTGCCCATGGACTCGCTGGCCAAGTACGGCATAGGCGAGATGCGGGTGCTGCGCGGCCGGCTGGACGATAACTTCCGCGCCCTGATTGCGTTTGAATGCCGCCGCGCACGCGACTTGATGCTGCGCGGCGCGCCGCTGGTGCACACGGTCGGCGGACGTATGGGCTGGGAGCTGAGGCTGGTGGTGCAAGGGGGTCTTCGCATTCTTGAGAAAATTGAGTATGCCAACTTCGACGTGTATACGCATCGCCCCAAACTCAAGCGCCGGGACACGTGGGTGATGGCATGGCGCGCGCTGCTGATGTAGCCTATCTGCCACAATTTAGCATTGTACTTATTTATGTATATAGCTTAAGCTACTTATAAAATAACCAGCAACTGCACAATACTCATGTTAGTATCGATATTTGACACCGCTCTTGAGGTAGTGCAGCAGTGACGCCCGAGCAATACGTGCAGGACAAAGCTGCCAAGTCGGGCAGCAGCTTTTACTATGCCTTCTTGTTCCTGCCGGCCGAACGCCGAGCAGCCATTACGGCGTTCTATGCCTTTTGCCGCGAAGTGGACGACGTGGTGGATGAAGTCAGCGACGCGAGCGTCGCGCGTGCCAAGCTTGCATGGTGGCGCAATGAGCTGGCGCAGAGTTTTGCCGGCAGGCCCACTCACCCGGTCACCCAGGCGATCGCACCGTATGTTGCGCCCTTTGGCATCGAGCAGGCCTGGATGCAAGGCATCATCGACGGAATGGAAATGGACCTCGAGCAAACGCGCTGGCTCGACTATGCGGGCCTCAAGCGCTATTGCCACCACGTGGCCGGCCTAGTGGGCATGGTATCTAGCGGCATCTTTGGCCGCAGCAGCGACAAGACGCTGGAGTACGCCGACAAGCTCGGTCTTGCGTTTCAGCTCACCAACATCATCCGTGACGTAGGCGACGACGCGCGCAAGGGCCGTATCTATTTGCCCGTGAACGAGCTGCAGCAGTTTGGCGTAAAGGCAGCTGACATTCTGAACGCCAGGCATAGCGAGGCGTTTGTACAGTTGATGCGCTTTCAGGCCGAGCGAGCGCACCGCATGTATGACGAAGCCATCGCCACTTTGCCCGCTGCCGATGCCAAGGCGCAGCGCCCAGGGTTGATGATGGCGGCGATCTACCGAACGCTCTTGCGCGAGATCGAGCGCGACAATTTTCAGGTACTCACGCAGCGCACCTCGCTCACGCCCATACGCAAGCTATGGCTTGCATGGCGTACATGGGTTTTTGGCTATCAGGTCTGACCCACCGTACTGCTGCCTGTCGCGCCGTGCTGCAAACCATCGCGTGCCGGGCGATTTGACTTGTGACTCATAATGACCTCCTATACATTGGACACATGAACGAACCCAAGGGCGGCGATTTCATCGCCTACGTCGACAAACTCAACCGCGAGGCCGAGGCGCGTCTGTGGCAGCATGCGCTTGACATCAAAGATTCACGGATGCCCCACATCGATCAGACGACCGTCTTCAATGACGACGCCGATCTGAAAAAGCCCAAGACCCCGCAGCAGCTGCAACCTGGCGAAGTGGCCGAGGGGGTGCGACGTGTGCTGCATGAACGCGGCAAGGAGATTCTCGAACGCGCCATCAAAGAGTCGGTACGCATCCAGCTTGACCCTTTGAAGGGCGGTGACAGCAAAAACACGAGCAAAGACAACAGCGCCAAGGTTAAAGCCAAGAACAAAGGCAAGGATGAGGACGACACCTGGGCCGCACCACGAGACGAGTGGGAGGCACGCTGGCAACCGGTATTCAAGCTTGTCAACGATCAGCGCTGGTCGATTGCTGGCGGCATGATCGGTTTTGGAATTGCGGCCCTCGCGTTGGTCATCGCGCTCGGGCAACTGACCGACCCCTACGGCACTGTACTGCCCAGGCTTTTGCGGGTGTTCGACATCGACTCGATCGACACCGAGGTTCTACTGCTGATCGCCATCGGTGCAGGCGCCCTGTCGTACTTCGCTATCGCACGAACGTATCGCGCTTTGCGCGCGGTGGGCGAGAAGACGTTTTCTCCTAAGGCATTCTGGGCAGTAGTGGCAATCCTCGTCGCGGCCGAAGTTATCTTCGCATTCTCGCGCGACTCCGTCGGCTCATTCTTCTTCTGGATCATCATTGCCTACGGCGGCCTCACCGGCG
>CAYSMM010000082.1:8484-9154 GCA_964432095.1 uncultured Burkholderiaceae bacterium
GGTTGTGGCGCATCATTCGCTGGTTTCGGAGCCTGGTGTTGAGTGAGTTGGACAAACAGGCTCAGTCGAAGGGCAAACAGTGAAGCTGGCGGTGGTGGGCGCCGGCTGGGCCGGTTGCGCCGCGGCGGTCGAGGCGGCTCAGCTTGGCCATATCGTCACACTGTTTGAGGCCAGTCGCAGTATAGGCGGCCGAGCTCGAAGAGTTGAGGTGGCCGGCCAGTCGCTTGACAACGGCCAGCATATCTTGATCGGCGCGTACAGCGAGTGCCTGCGTCTCATGCAAACCGTTGGCGTGAGCGAGACAGCTGCACTCAGGCGCATGCAACTAAACCTATGCTTTCCAGATGGCGTTGAGCTGTCATTGCCGCAATTACCTGCACCGCTGCATGTACTGAGTGGCATGTTGCTGGCACTCGGGTTGACGCTCAATGAGCGCTGGGCGTTCCTCACTCGATCTCTAGCATGGAAAAGCAGCGGCTGGCGCTGCGCAGCCGGCACCAGCGTTGCTCAGCTCACCGCGCCGCTGCCCGCCAAGGTGCGTGAACGTTTTACAGATTTGCTGTGTGTGAGCGCACTCAACACGCCTGCTGACCAAGCCGACGGGCAGGTGTTTTTGAATGTGCTGCGCGATAGCCTCGGTGCGCAAAGCCGCAGCAGCGACTATCTGCTG
>CAYSMM010000083.1:0-9150 GCA_964432095.1 uncultured Burkholderiaceae bacterium
CGGCCGCCATGTCGGCATACATCTGCGCCGTCAGCGCGTTCTTCTTCTCGGGCCGCGCGATCTCGATTTGACACACGCCGTTAGTGACGCCGGATTTGATGCTCATTACATTTCTCTCTATCTAATACCAATCACGTGTGCTTACGCAGTTGAGCGTCTACGCGGCGTAGCGAGCAAGCACAGGACAAGGCGCGGGCGCCTGCGAGCAACCGCAATGTACTGATGCGTACATGAGGATTGCGAACGGGCTGCAACGCAGTCATGGGCTTGCGCAGTAGCCGCTAAACGCGCTCGAAGATGCCGGCGGCACCCTGCCCCGTCCCCACACACATCGTCACCATGCCGTACTTGAGCTGGTGCCGCTGCAGCGCGTGCACCACGGTTGCCGAACGAATCGCGCCGGTGGCACCCAGCGGATGGCCAAGTGCAATTGCACCGCCCATGGGGTTGACGACCTTAGGATTCAAGCCCAGCGTGTTGATCACCGCCAGCGACTGCGCGGCAAACGCCTCGTTGAGTTCGATCCATTGCATGTCGTCTTGCTTCAGACCGGCATAGCGTAATGCCACGGGAATCGCCTCGACCGGGCCTATGCCCATGATCTCGGGCGGAACACCACGCGAGGCGAAGCTCAAGAAGCGCGCCAGTGGCTTGAGGCCGAATTGCTTCACGGCTTTTTCGCTGGCCAGAATGAGCGCGCCCGCACCGTCGCTGGTTTGTGAGCTGTTGCCCGCCGTCACGCTGCCTTTGGCGGCAAACACCGGTTTGAGTTTGGCCAGCCCTTCGATCGAGGTATCGGGACGCGGGCCTTCGTCGATGTTGACGGTGCGGGTCTTGACACTGATCTCGCCGCTGGTCAGATCAGGAAACCGCTCAGCGATGTCGATCGGTGTCATTTCGTTGGCAAACTCACCCGCAGCAATCGCTTTGAGCGCTTTCATGTGCGACTGGTAGGCAAATTCATCTTGTGCTTCGCGCGACACCTTCCACTTTTGCGCCACTTTCTCGGCCGTCATCCCCATGCCGTAGGCAATGCCGAGGTTTTCATCGCTGTCGAAAATGTGCTCGTTGAACGAGGGCTTCACACCCCCCATAGGCACCATGCTCATGCTCTCAGCACCGCCGGCAATCATCACATCGGCCTCGCCGACTCGGATGCGATCGGCCGCAATGCGCACCGCATCAAGGCCCGCGGCGCAAAAGCGGTTGACTGTGATGCCGCCCGCACTGGCCGGCAGGCCCGCGAGCTTGACAGCAATGCGCGCCATATTGAGGCCTTGCTCGCCTTCGGGCATGGCGCAGCCGATGATCGCGTCCTCAACCGCCTTGGGGTCGAGCGTCGGCACTTGTGACATGGCGCTCCTGATCGCCGCGATCAGCAAATCATCCGAGCGGGTGTTCTTGAAATAACCGCGTGGCGCCTTGCCGATCGGCGTGCGCGTTGCAGCCACGATGTAGGCGTCTTGCACTTGCTTGGTCATATTCCTCTCCATTTCGCCTCTGTTACGTTCGCAGAGGCAGCAGATAAGCCGTCACGAGAGCCCGCCAGGCTAGGCGCGGGCGCCCATTTGAAAGCGGAGCATGCTGATGCGCATGTGAGCATTTCAAATGGGCTGCAACAACGCATGGTGGGCTCGCAGTCGGCTTAGGTTAGTTGCGGACGGGCTTACCAGTAGACAGCATCCCGAGTATCCGTTCTTGAGTCTTCGGGTTATCCAGCAGTTCGCAGAAGTATTTGCGCTCTAGCGCCATCACCCATTGCTCATTGACCAGGCTGCCGGTTTCCACGTCGCCGCCGCACACCACCTCGGCAATGCGGCTGCCGATGTGAAAGTCGTACGCGCTGATGAAGCCGCCATCGCGCATGTTGACCAGTTGCCCCTTGATGGTGGCAATGCCGCTGCGGCCCGCCACCGGAAACAGCGCCTTGTGCGGCGCGCGGTAACCCGCCGCGTGCATGGTTTGCGCCTCTTTGATGGCGATATACAGCAACTCTTCCTTGTGCGGCACGATCACATCGCGCCAGCTGAGATAGCCGATCTTCTGTGCTTCCAGCGCACTGGTAGCCACCTTGGCAGTTGCTGCGTTCAGGTATAGGTTTTTGAGGTACGCCAGCACATCGACGCCCGCCCCCACGGCGTTAGCCATCTCGGCAGCGCGGCGCGCAATCCACGTGAGGCCACCTGCGCCTGGCAGTAAACCCACACCCACTTCCACCAGGCCGATATAGCTTTCCAGCGCTGCCACACGGCGCGACGAATACAGCGCCATCTCGCAACCCCCGCCCAGCGCCAGGCCTTGCACGGCAGCCACCGTGGGCACATTCGCATAGCGCAGCTTGAGCATGGTCTCTTGCAGTTGCTTCTCGGCTGGCGCAATCGCCTTTGCGCCCCCCTTCATGAACTCGGGCATCAGGCTTTGCAAATCGGCACCGGCACTGAAAGGCTCATCACCGCTCCAAATCACCACGCCTTTATAGCTTTGCTCGGCCAGCTCCACTGCCTTATGCAAGCCGAGCGCAACGCCCGGGCTGATGGTGTGCATCTTGGTTTTGATGCTGGCGATGATCACGTCGTCAAAACCCGGCTTGGCGTGCGTCCACAGGCGAATGGCGTCGTCCTCGTGCAGTGTGGTGCCGTCGGTCTTGAACTTCGGCGCCGACTCGCCGCGTACGAATTGCGGGAACAGTTGCCGCTCGTACACCGGCAACTCGCGGCGCTTCACATAGCTATTGCTGGCTGCGCTATAGCTACCCTCTGCAGTATGCACCCCTTTCCGCCCATCGAATACCCAGTCAGGCAGGGGTACTGAGGAGAGTGCCTTACCCATGTCAATGTCTTCCTTGATCCATTCGGCCACCTGCTTCCAGCCGGCCTCTTGCCACATTTCAAACGGGCCTTGCTTCCAGCCAAAGCCCCAGCGGATGGCCAAGTCCACATCGCGCGCCGATTCGGCAATGTCTTTCAAATGCACGGCGCAGTAGTGCAAGCCGTCGCGGATGATGGCCCAGCAGAATTGCGCCTCGGGGCTTTGCGCATTGCGCAGCAAACCCAGGCGCTCGCCCACGGGTTTCTTGAGCATGCGGCCTACCACCTCGGCCGCTTTGGCGCCGCTTTCAACGTACTCGCCCTTCGCAGGGTCGTATCGCTTGATCTCGCGACCTACTTTTTTATAAAAGCCCGCGCCGCTTTTTTGACCCAGGCTGCCGGCTTCCATCAGCTTGGCCAGTGCCTTAGGTGTGTCGAAGGTAGAGTAGAACGGGTCGTCCTTGCAGTTGTCCTGCAGCGTCTTGATGACGTGGAACATCACGTCCAGACCCACCACATCTGCGGTGCGGAAGGTGCCGCTCTTGGCGCGGCCCATCTTGCTGCCGGTGAGATCGTCCACCACGTCGTAACTCAAACCGAACTTCTCGGCCTCTTTCATGGTGGCCAGCATGCCGGCAATGCCCACACGGTTGGCGATGAAGTTGGGCGTGTCCTTGGCACGCACCACGCCCTTGCCCACCGTGGTGGTGAGGAAGGTTTCCAGCCGGTCGAGAATCTCGGGCCGGGTGTGCGCGGTCGGAATCAACTCCAGCAGTTGCATGTAGCGCGGGGGGTTGAAGAAGTGCACGCCGCAGAAACGTTGCTTGAGCTCGGCATCAAAACCTTCGCTGAGCCGGGTGATCGACAGGCCCGAGGTGTTGGTCGCAAAAATCGCATGCGGCGCGATGTAGGGTGTGACCTTTTTATACAGGTCATGTTTCCAGTCCATACGCTCGGCAATCGCCTCGATGATGAGGTCGCAATCGCGCAATTTGTCGAGGTGCTCCTCGTAGTTGGCTGCCTCGATGTAGCCGGCCTCGTCGGCCACGCCCAGCGGCGCTGGGCTGAGCTTTTTCAAGCCTTCGATGGCCTTGGTGACGATACCGTTCTTGGCGCCTTCCTTGGCGGGAAGGTCAAACAGGATCACCGGCACCTTGCAGTTGACCATGTGCGCGGCGATCTGCGCACCCATCACGCCGGCACCCAACACGGCCACTTTCTTCACGATCAGATTAGTCATCTCTTTCTTTCACTGCGTGGGCACTCGCTGCGCCCGCGTGTCGGTGTGGCTAGCAATGCCTGCGTGCATGCGAGCCGCCACCGCACGAGCACGACACACTACTCAACACGTTGCCACACTTGCGTACGGTAAAACGGCCCGATGAAGCCACGCACTTGCAGCTTTTTTCCACCCTCGATCGGGATCAGCTTGAGGCGGTAGACCTTGCCGTTTTCGGGGTCGAGAATCTCACCGTCTCCCCAAGCGGCTTCGCCGTCGAGCTTCTTGGCCTTGCGAATGATCTCCATACCCTGCACTGGTTTGTCCTTGCGGTCATCGGTACATTTGTCGCAGGTGTCGTCGGGCTTGGCGTCTTTGTCCAGACGCTTGACGATCTTGCCCGACAGCACGCCCGCAACCTCGTTGATGCGAATCTCCGCGCGCGCTTCTTTAGTTTTGTCGTCCACAGAACGCCACAGACCTACTGGTGTTTCCTGTGCGTATGCTGTGCCAAGTACAAGTGCCATACTGCCAATCAAGATAGGATTTCGCATAATCACTCCTTAGAGTATTAGTAGAGTTTTGATTTAGAACAGCGCTGCGTCCATCTCCATCAAGCTCGCCGCGCCACTGCGTGCCTGGCGGATGAGCATAGCGGTTTCCGGCAGTAGTTTGTGCATGTAAAAGCGTGCCGTCATGAGCTTGGATTTGTAGAACGGGTCTGTGCTGCCACCGGCAATGGCCTCTTGCGACACTTTGGCCATCACCGCGAACCAGTACGCATACACCAAGTGGCCCACCACGCGCAGATAAGGCACAGCGGCGGCGCCCACCTCGTCTTTGTTGTGCATGGCTTTCAAGCCCAACTCCATGGTGAGCTTTTGCACTTTGTCGGCAATGTCGGCCAGCGGGTTGATGAACTCGGCCATCTGCTCGTTGACGCCTTCGGCCTCGATGAACGCGCCGACCATCTTGCCGAACTTCATCAGCTTGGCACCACCGTCCATCAGCACCTTACGGCCGATCAAGTCGAGCGCCTGAATGGTGTTGGTACCCTCGTAAATCATGTTGATGCGCGCGTCACGCACGTGCTGCTCCATGCCCCACTCGGCGATGTAGCCGTGACCACCGAACACCTGCAAGCATTCGTTGGTAGCGGTAAAGCCGTTGTCAGTGATGAAGGCTTTGACGATGGGTGTCATCACCGCCACCATGTCTTCTGCATCCTTGCGTGCTTTCTCGTCGGGATGGTTCAGGTAGGTGTCGATCAGCAGTGCCACCCAATAGGCTAGTGCACGACCGCCCTCGGCATAGGCGCGGGCGGTGAGCAGCATGCGGCGCACGTCTGGGTGCACGATGATGGGGTCCGCCGGCTTGTCGGTCGCCTTGGGGCCCGACAGCGAGCGCATCTGCAACCGGTCTTTGGCATAGGCCACAGCATTCTGGTACGCCGCCTCGGTGAGGCCCAGCGACTGCATGCCCACGCCTAGACGCGCGCCATTCATCATCACGAACATGGCCATCAGCCCTTTGTTGGGCTCGCTCACCAGCCAGCCAGTGGCATTTTCAAGAGTGATTTGTGCGGTGGCATTGCCATGAATGCCCATCTTGTGCTCAAGCCCCGAGCAGTAGATGCCGTTGCGCTCTCCGATGCCGTCCCCTTTGGGCAGGAACTTGGGCACGATGAATAGCGAAATGCCCTTGCTGCCCTCGGGTGCGCCGGGCAACTTGGCCAGTACCATGTGTACGATGTTCTCGGCCAGGTCATGTTCACCGGAGCTGATGAAAATCTTGCTGCCAGTGAGCTTGTAGGTGCCATCGGCCTGCGGCATGGCTTTGGTTTTGATCAGCCCGAGATCGGTGCCGCAGTGCGGCTCGGTCAGGCACATGGTGCCCGTCCACTGCCCACTCACGAGCTTGGGCAAATACATCTCTTTTTGCTCTTTCGAGCCGTGCGCATGCAGCAGTTCGTACACGCCATGCGTGAGGCCCGGGTACATCGTCCACGCCTGGTTGGTGGAGTTCTCCATCTCGTGGAACACCGTGCCCAGGAGCTTGGGCAAGCCCTGGCCGCCATAGTTGGGGTCGCAATCCAGCGACGGCCAGCCAGCCTCCACGTACTGCTTCCATGCCTCTTTATAGCCTTTGGGAGTGGTCACAGACCTAGTATCGCGGTGATAGGTGCAGCCTTCCTGGTCGCCGCTTTTGTTGATGGGCAGCAGCACCTCGGCGCAGAACTTGCCGGCTTCTTCCATCACCTGATTGAAGGTGTCTTTGTCCAAGTCAGCATGCGGCGGCAACTCTTTGAGCGTGTCAACGGCATTGAGCACTTCGTGAATCACAAACTGCATGTCGCGCAGCGGTGCGGCGTACTGAGGCATAAAAGCTCCTTGCTGTTCTTAAAACTAACGAGATGATTTTTGAACGGTTTTAGCGGGTACGGTTTTCCGGGCGGCAGGCGCCTTACCCCCAGCAACGACGTTGGCGCGGGGAGGGCTTGCAGAGTACTGCTGCACCAAACGGTCAAAGCCGGCCATGGCACGGTCAACACTGCCCGGAGTGCGCATGAAGCGCGCGTCGTGATGCAGTGAAAGCACCATGCCGTGAATTTCAAATAGCAGTTGATGTGTGTCCACGCTGGCACGCAAATGACCCTGCATCTTGGCCTGCTCCACTGCGGTAAGCATGGCGTTGTGCCAGGTACGCACCATCTCGAACAAGGCGTCGCGCACCGGGCCTGGGCGGTCGTCAAACTCCACCGCGCCACTGATGTAAATGCAGCCTTGATCAATCTCTAAACTCACGCGGCGCACCCAGTTGGCAAACAACTGGCGTAGGCGCGGCAGCCCGCGCACCGCTTTGAGCGCCGGCATGAATACCTCGGCTTCAAATCGCTGGTGATAAGCGCGGATCACGGAGATCTGTAACTCCTCGCGGCTGCCGAAATGCGCAAACACTCCGCTCTTGCTCATACCCATCGCGTCTGCCAGCACACCGATGGACAGACCCTCCAGTCCGCTGCGGCTGGCCAATTGCAAGGCCATGTCCACAATCGCCTGCCTGGTCTGCGCGCCTTTGGCCGCCGCACGGCCCACAACAGGCACCACGGCAGACGGGGCGTCTGCAACCTTTGCTCGCGTGGTGGTTGGAATTGGGCGGATGGCGCTCAAGGTGGTGAACTGGTGTGATGCAGTGTTGAGTTGTGTTGCGGAAAGCGGCCGGTTGATCGATAACGTCCGGCGAAATTTCAGTGCGGTACGGCACATTGCACCAGGTCACCCGGAAAATCGAACGAACGTTCGTTTTATGATGGCGTCGATGCCATGACGTGTCAAGCACAGCCCTGGTGTTTAGAGGGCATGTCCTAGCGCAGGCACGGGGAAACCCGAAACTAGCAGGGTTAGGCAACTGCTTTGTGCGGTATGCACGCCTGCCCGGCTCGCGCCAAGTGCTGTGCCCACAAGGCGGCCCAATTGGCTGGGGCACGACGAGAAGTGGCCGACGAGATTGCGCACCACGTGCGGCTGCAGTAAGAGTTTGATTTCGCAGCGCCTGTGTGAGTACGCGGCAAAAGTCAAAAAATTATCTATACTCCAACGAGTTTATTAATTTAAAACTTCCATTAATAACCAGTAAAGACTTTTTACTCATATGAGTATAAAGTTTAATAATCTGACCGATCTAACGATGTGACACGAAGCCGCGGACGGCCTGCAGCAGCGCCTGCGGCTGGTCGCGGTGTGGCGAGTGGCCGCAGTGCGGCAGCACCAGCAGTTGCGTGTGCGGCAGGTGGCGCTGGATGCTGCGGATCTGCTCCAGCGTGCCGTACTCGTCATCCAAGCCCTGCACAGCCAGCAGCGGGCAGCTGATACCGACGATTTCGCGCTCGATATTCCAGGCGCGAAATTCGGGCTTGAGCCAGATGTCGTTCCAGCCCCAAAACGCGGAATCCACGCTTGAGTGGTAACGCGCGAGTTTGCTGCGCAGGTCAGTGGTCTCATACAGATGCCGCGTGTGCGCGATGCTTTGCACGCTGACGTCTTCCACGAAAATATGCGGCGCCAATACCACTGCACCGGCCGCGCTGGCGCTGTGCCGCGCTGCAAACAGCAGTGCGATGGAACCGCCGTCGCTATGGCCGAGCAACCACACAGGCGTGCGCTGGGCATCGATGCCCAGCGCCTGCAGCAGAATGGGCAGCACCTCGTGCGCTTGCTGATGCATGAAATCAGTATCCCAGCCCTCACTGGCTGCGCGCGGGGTGGACTGCCCGTAGCCCGGCCGCGAATACACCAGGCCGCGAAAGCCGATGTAGCTGCACAGTTGCTGTGGAAAATCCTTCCACATCGCCAGCGACCCCAGCCCTTCGTGCAAGAACACCATTAATGGCGCATCGGCGGCATGCACGCCGACATAGGCATACTCGATACTGACGAGCTGGTCGCGCCATTGGATGAAAGCAAAGTCAGGCATCTTGTGGCAGGCAGCTTGGGTTGGGACGATGTCTTAGGGTGATGGGCGAGCGGAGCTTGTCGACGGTCAAGGTTGGCGCTCCACAACGCGGATTCGCCTTGCCTTATCCAATGAGATGCAGTATTGTGCGTTCATCACCTCAAGGTCTGAGCGCGACCATGTCAAGCACCATATTGCAACGACCGAGAAAAGCCCATATTGAAGATGACTTTGTTGCAGAAACAGAAGCCGCGAAAAACCCTTTCCTGCTGACGCTGGGTGAGCGCGTAAGAACTCTGCGCAACCGGCGCAGTATGACACGTAAGGCGCTTGCGACGGCCGCCGATGTCTCCGAGCGCCACCTCGCCAACCTGGAATACGGTACCGGTAATGTCTCCGTGCTGGTGTTACTCAATATCGCAAGCGCGCTGCAGTGTTCACTGGCTGAAGTTCTTGGAGAACTGACCACCCGCTCACCTGAATGGCTGATGTTGCGCCAGCTGCTTGAGAATCGCGACGAGGCCACCCTGCACCGGGTACGCATGGCGGTCTGCGAGATGCTGGGCACAGGCGGTGCCAGCGTCAGCCAGGGCCGCAAGTACAGCCAGCGAGTGGCGCTGATCGGCCTGCGCGGTGCAGGCAAATCAACGCTCGGTGCGATGCTGGCGGAAG
>CAYSMM010000084.1:0-9015 GCA_964432095.1 uncultured Burkholderiaceae bacterium
GACACATGTCTACACCATTCGAGATGGTTGAAGATCAGTTTCAACAAGGCACCAATATCAAGGTGATTGGTATTGGAGGGTGCGGCGGCAATGCCGTGGAGCACATGATCAATGCCAATGTGCAGGGTGTGCATTTCATTGCTGCAAACACCGATGCGCAGGCGCTGAATAATTCGCGTGGGCACACGCTCATTCAGCTCGGAAAAACCGGCTTAGGCGCAGGCAGCAAGCCCGAGGCGGGCCGTTTGGCGGCAGAGGCTGCCGAGCAGCAAGTGCGCGATGTGCTTGAAGGCGCGCACATGCTGTTCATCACTGCAGGCATGGGTGGCGGTACAGGCACGGGAGCTGCACCTGTAGTAGCGCGAATCGCCAAAGAGATGGGCATTCTGACGGTAGGCGTGGTCACCAAGCCGTTTGAGTATGAGGGCTCGTTGCGAATGAAAAACGCGCAAACCGGCATGGAGGAGCTTGAGCGTCACGTCGATTCACTCATTGTGGTACTCAACGAGAAGCTGTTTGAAGTGTATGGCGACGACATCACGTTTGACGACGCACTCTCGCACGGTAACGACGTTCTCAAGAACGCCGTAGGCGGCATTGCCGAAATCATCAATGTGCCCGGCTTGATCAACGTGGACTTTGAAGACGTGAAAACGGTGATGAGCGAGCCTGGCAAGGCGCTGATGGGCACGGGCATGGCCAGTGGCCCAGATCGCGCTCGCCTGGCCGCGCAACAAGCTGTGGTGTGTCCGCTGCTCGAAGGTGTAGAGCTGTCAGGTGCGCGTGGCGTTCTGGTCAACATCACGGCAACGCGCGGCTCGCTCAAGGCGTCGGAAACGCGCACCGCGATGGCTGAAATCCGTAACTATGCATCGCCCGACGCGCATGTGATTTTCGGTACGGCGTTCGACGAGACGCTGGGCGATCAAATGCGAGTGACAGTGGTAGCCACAGGCCTCAACCGTGCCAGCACCAGTGCCAAGCGCGACATGCAGCAGCCATTGACGGTGATTCGCACGGGCACCGACAACGTGCCTGTGGGCATGGTTCAGGCACCGCAGTTTGTAACGCCGAGCTACGAAGGCCTGGAAACCCCGACGGTCTGGCGCAACCCCCGTGCTCAGGCCGCCGCAAAGGTTGACGCCCTGGTGCAAAACGGTATGGATGAGATCGAGATTCCAGCGTTTCTTCGTAAGCAGGCCGACTAAGCGTTCGCCCTTTCCTAGACTGCACTGCCCAATCACGGCCATGAATGGCTCGATTTCCCGGCTCCAAGCGAACCTTGGGGCCGGGCTTGTTTCTAAATGTGCAGTGAATTTGTAGATCAGCGTAAACTGCTGGCATATGTTGAAGCAAAGAACACTTAAATCCGTCAATCGCGCTGTAGGGGTTGGACTGCATAGTGGTGAACGGGTTGAGTTGACCTTACGCCCTGCCGCCGTGGGCACAGGCATTGTTTTTCGCCGGGTCGATTTACCCGAGCCGGTGGATATTGAACTCAATCCATTCAATGTGGTGGATACGCGCATGGCTACAACGCTGGGCCACGCCGGTGCAAAGATTCATACCGTCGAGCACTTGCTCTCGGCTTGCGCAGGTTTGGGCTTGGACAACCTATGTATCGACATCAATGCCGAGGAAGTGCCGATACTCGATGGTTCGTCGGCGTCTTTCGTGTTCCTTTTGCAAACGGCAGGTATTGAAGAGCAGAGTGCGCCCAAGCGCTTCATTCGTGTGAAAAAGCCAGTGGAAATCCGTGAAGGCGAAGGTGCAAACCTCAAGTTCTCACGCCTGGTGCCGCACACCGGCTACAAGCTGACCTTTGAAATCGACTTCGGCCATCCGGCCATTGATGGCACGGGCCAGAGTGTGACGTTTGACTTTGCTAAACAAAGCTATGCCAAAGACATTGCGAGGGCGCGCACCTTCGGCTTTACGCACGACGCCGAGATGCTGCGCACGCGCGGGCTGGCGCGCGGCGCAAGCATGGACAATGCCATCGTAATGGACGAGTACCGCGTGCTCAACAGCGACGGTTTGCGGTACGACGACGAGTTCGTCAAACACAAGATTCTCGACGCGATAGGCGACCTGGCCGTGGCGGGCTTGCCGCTGCTCGGTGCTTACAGCGCCTATCGCTCTGGCCACGCACTCAACAACCAATTGCTGCGAGCGCTGCTTAGCGACGAATCGGCATACGACATCGTTGCAGCTGACGACAATCTGCACGACGAGCCTGAAATCCGCGCGCAATTCACTCACTTCGCCGCAAGCGCGGCATACTGAGCGCGCTCTCCTTTAGAGCCACCACCCGAGCCTCAGCACATCATGACACTCATCCGGCTGCTTGCGCTGTTGCTCTTGATCGGCTCGGGCCTATGCTTCGGCCTGTTTGCGCTGACCAGCAACCCCAGGTGGAAGCGTTGGGGAATCTGGCTGCTCAAAGGCTTTGTGGTTGTGGCTTTCGTGTTTATCGGCCTGTTGCTTTTTACCCGCGTTTTGTGAAGGGGGGGGGCGTTACGTGCCCTCCACTAGCAAGTTTTGATATAAATACTCCCAGCTCTAACATGCCTTATCTGGTTGACTGTTGACCAGTAAAAGGTCTAAACTGGGTAGAGTAATAGAGCCATTGTCTCTACATATGCAACTTGGTGTAAGCCATACATCACAAGGATAACTGCCTCGGTGGGTAACGAAGGGGTTGAGGCAAGCGTGGTGTTTGTCACAGCGAAAGTGATCACTAACCCAGCGGCTCTTGCACCCGTACCTTGATTGCGGTAACGTTGCGCCCTCGTGCTGTGAGGGTCGTCAGCATCTGAGGTGTTAGCTGTTGCAGCTTGGCGGCGACAGCCGAACTGCGTGCGAGCAACGTCCAGGTGGTGCCGTCCCACTTGCCCGGCAGTACTGCGTTGGCCAGCGCTGGGGGCAGTACCGGTTGCACGATTTGCAGCATCTCGCGGCTGGCGGCAGCCAGCGGCATCAGACGGCTCAGTGCCGGGTGTTGCTCTGCGGCATGCCCAATGGATTGTTCGTGTAGGGGTGGCGCACCCAGTTTGCTGGGGCGCAGGTAGCTAGGCATAAGAATGTCAATTGTGGGGCCTTGCCAGGCCTCGCATGTCCAGGAGCAGTAATGCAGTTGATTATCACCGGCCGCAATTCTCAACGCGGCACCAAGTTACTGGAAGTTAACTCCTGGCATTTGGTTTTGGGCGCTTTTGCGCTGCTGTTTTTTGTTTCGTTGTTTGGCAGCGTGTTGATGTACGTCACGCTCAAAAGTGGCGTCAAAGAGCGTTGGCCGCTGGTGTACAAAATCATCAGTGTTGCCACAGCAGAAGAATTTGCATCGCGCGACAAGTATCTAAGAGAAAACCTTGACGCGATGGCCACAAAACTCGGCGAAGTGCAGGCCAAGCTCGTGCGGCTGGAGGCCCTGGGCGAGCGCGTCTCCACACTTGCGGGTGTGAACCCCAAAGATTTCAATTTCAAGCAACTGCCGCCCAGCGGCGGCACCTTCGTGCCCAGCAAAACCTTGAGCGGGCAGGAGATGCAGGCCGCGATCGACGCGATGGTGGGCATGGCCGACAGTCGCGCAGACCAGTTCAGCCTGGTGGAGAGCAAGCTGCTTGAGCAGCGCGTGCAAAAAATGATGATGCCGACCAAGCAACCTGTGACCGACGGCTATGTCGGATCGGGCTTTGGCTGGCGTGTGGATCCGTTCAACAAATCCAGCGCCATGCATACCGGGCTTGATTTCGTAGCACAGCCTGGCACGCCGATTCTGAGCGCTGCCGGCGGTGTGGTCATGGTGGCGGAGTATCACCCGGCCTACGGCAACATGGTGGACATCGACCATGGCAACGATCTCATCACCAAGTACGCGCATGCGCAGCAGCTGTTCGTGAAGCCCGGCGACATTGTCAAACCCGGCCAGAAGATCGCTACCGTCGGCAGCACCGGCCGCTCCACCGGCCCGCATTTGCACTTCGAGGTCATGGTGCAGGGCGTACCGCAAGATCCGGCCAAGTTTCTGGCAGCGGGCGCTCATCGCGGTGACAGAGTCGCCGCTGCCGAGATCAAGACGCAGGCTCAACGCTAACCGCCCACCGGGTAGGCTTGAAGTCGCGGGCTACAATCCCAAGATTGCCAAGATTAGTGCCCGTCCGCCCTCGGAAGGGCGGGGTTTCGCATGTTTCCCAACGTTCTGACTAAAATTTTCGGCAGCCGTAACGACCGGCTGCTCAAACAGTATCGCCGATCCGCCGAGGCCATCAGCGCGTTAGAGCCGCGGTTCGAGCAACTTTCCGACGCGGCCCTGAAAGCCAAGACACAGGAGTTCAAGGATCGCCTCGCCAAGGGCGAGTCACTCGATCAATTGTTGCCGGAAGCTTTTGCCACGGTGCGCGAGGCTGGCAAACGTGCTTTGAAGATGCGCCACTTCGACGTGCAGTTGATGGGCGGCATGGCGTTGCATCAGGGCAAGATTGCCGAAATGCGTACCGGCGAGGGCAAGACGCTCGTCGGTACGCTGCCGGTGTATCTAAACGCGCTGGCCGGCAAGGGCGTGCATGTCGTCACGGTGAACGATTACCTGGCCCGCCGAGACGCTGAGTGGATGGGCAAGATTTACAGTTTCCTTGGCCTGACGGTTGGTATCAACCTGCCCAACATGCCGCGTGAAGAAAAGCAGGCCGCATATCGCGCTGACATTACCTACGGCACGAACAACGAGTTCGGCTTCGACTACCTGCGCGACAATATGGTGACTGACCCTCGAGACCGCGTGCAGCGTGGCTTGAATTTCGCCATCGTCGACGAGGTTGATTCCATCCTCATTGACGAGGCGCGCACCCCGCTCATCATCAGCGGCCATGCTGACGACATGACGGACCTGTACGTCAAGATCAACGCCGCCGTGCCGTTGCTCTCGCAGCAGATCGGCGAGGCCGATGTGCGCACCGGCCAGGGCATCATCAAGCCAGGGGACTTTACGGTAGATGAGAAGTCACACCAGGTCACACTGACTGAAAGCGGCCACGACAAGGCCGAGCATGTATTTGCTCAGATGGGCTTGATTGCAGAAGGCTCTTCGCTGTACGACCCGGCCAACATCAGCCTGATGCATCACCTGAACGCTGCGCTGCGTGCGCACCACTGCTACTTCCGCGACCAGCACTACGTGGTGCAAGCTGGGCAAGATGGTCCCGAGGTGGTCATCGTTGACGAATTTACTGGCCGTTTGATGAGCGGCCGCCGCTGGAGCGAGGGCCTGCATCAAGCGGTTGAGGCCAAGGAGGGTGTGCAGATTCAGGCCGAGAACCAGACGCTGGCGTCCATCACGTTCCAGAACTACTTCCGCATGTACGACAAGCTTGCCGGCATGACGGGCACGGCCGACACCGAGGCCTACGAGTTCAACGAGATCTACAAGCTCGAGACGGTCATCATTCCGCCCAACCGGCCCAGTGCGCGCAAAGATCATAACGACAAGGTTTATAAGACGATCGCTGAAAAGTACGATGCAGTCATAGCCGACATTCGCGATTGCTATGAGCGCGGTCAGCCTGTACTGGTGGGCACCACGTCGATCGAAAACAGCGAAGTCATCTCCAAGGCGCTGGACAAGGCCAAGCTGCCGCACCAGGTACTCAATGCCAAGCAGCACGCCAAAGAAGCTGAGATCATCGCGCAGGCTGGCCGGCCGAAGATGATCACCATTGCCACCAACATGGCTGGCCGCGGTACCGACATCGTGCTCGGCGGCAACGTCGAGAAGCAAACGCAGATTGTGATGGCCGACACCTCGATTTCTGATGATGAGAAACTCGAGCGCGTCCGTAAGCTCAACGGCGAGTGGCAAGGGCTGCACAACATCGTCAAAGCACAAGGCGGGCTGCATATCATCGGTACCGAGCGGCACGAAAGCCGCCGCATCGATAACCAATTGCGCGGTCGTTCTGGCCGTCAGGGTGATCCGGGCTCATCGCGTTTTTACCTGAGCCTCGAAGACCCTTTGATGCGTATCTTCGGTGGTGACCGCGTCAAAGCCATCATGGAACGGCTGAAGCTGCCACAGGGTGAAGCCATCGAGGCAGGTATCGTGTCGCGCAGTCTAGAAAGCTCGCAGCGCAAGGTTGAGGCGCGCAACTTCGACATCCGCAAGCAGTTGCTGGAATACGACGATGTTGCCAACGATCAGCGCAAGGTGATCTACGCACAGCGTAATGACATTCTCGACGCACAGAACGTGAGCGATCAGATTCGCGGCTTGCGTCAGTCCGCGGCTGAGGACTTGGTACATCAGTTCGTTCCACCCGAGAGCGTGGAAGAGCAGTGGGATCTCGCCGGGCTTGAGAAGTCTCTGGCCAGCGAGTGGGAAGTGAATGTCGAGCTCGTGAAGCTGCTGGATACCGAAAAAAGTTTGACGGCCGAGGATATTGTTGAGCGTGTCGTAAAGGCGGCTGATGCGGCCTATGACGCAAAGCTCGCTCCCATCAACGACCGCGAGGCCTTTGCCAACTTTGAGCGTGTGGTGCTGCTGCACAGCATCGACACGCACTGGCGCGAGCACCTGGCTGCACTCGACTACCTCCGTCAGGGCATTCACTTGCGCGGCTATGCACAAAAAAACCCGAAGCAAGAGTACAAGCGCGAGGCTTTCGAGTTATTCCGTACGCTGCTTGACACGATCAAGAACGAGGTCACGCGCATCATGCTCACGGTACGTATTCAAACGCCCGAGCAAGCCGAGCAAGCTGCATCTGCTTTTGGTGAAGCTCCACTGCAAGACGTGCAGTACAAGCACGCCGAGTACGACGACCTGGCAGAAGTGGCCGCGGGTGATGCCGGTACCGACGAGGCACCGCTCGGCAGCACCGAGCCCCTGACAGGCACACCTAGGCAACGTCCGCAAGTCAATGCGTTGCCCAAGGTGGGCCGCAACGACCCTTGCCCCTGCGGCAGCGGCAAGAAATACAAGCACTGCCACGGCAAGCTTGACTAGTGAAGGTCAAAGCGCCCTGCGTTTATGCGCATCACCTGCATTGCCGAAGTGATCTGGCACTCTAATTTAGATAGAATTATGTACTGTATTGTGTATATAGCTTTCACCGCAACTTAGATAAGCATTAAACACTATATACAACTAACAGTATAAAGTTATCTGAAATTACGCTGATGAACGGATCTCAAGTAAAAATCGGCATTCCACGGCTAGTGATTGGGTAGGTGAGCAGCTCATCAGGCCAAGGTTCTCACGCATACAGTACTACTGTTGTGGATGATTTGCGATACTCAGGCCCGCACAGTTTGAATACCTATACCACAAGTCAAAAGCTGAATCATCATGCCCGTCAACCTGAGCGCCCCCGACCCAGAGCACATGAACGCCGTTGCAGGTGTACGAATCGGTATTGCCGAGGCAGGCATTCGCAAGGCCAACCGCAAAGATCTCACTGTGTTCGTGCTCGATGAGGGTAGCGTGGCTGCAGGCGTATTTACTCTCAACCGCTTTTGCGCTGCACCCGTGCAGTTGTGCCGTGATCACCTGGCTCAACAGGCGGTGGGCGAGGGCATCCGCGCATTGCTCATCAACACCGGCTGCGCTAACGCTGGCACGGGCGAGCTGGGATTGGCAAACGCGCGCCAGTCGTGCGACACATTGGCGGCTGCTCTAGGCGTGAGTGCACAGCAGGTGCTGCCGTTTTCGACCGGCGTGATCCTGGAGCACTTACCCATGGAACGCCTGCTCGCTGGCATCCCCCAAGCCTTGAGTGCACTGCGCGGTGACGGTGCATCATGGGTCGACGCGGCACAGGCCATCATGACTACCGACACTGTGCCCAAGGCGGCCAGCGTCAAGGTGCAGGTGGGCGGGGTTGATGTGGCCGTAACCGGCATCAGCAAGGGTGCGGGCATGATCAAGCCCAACATGGCTACCATGCTCGGCTTCGTTGCGACCGATGCCAAGGTTACGCCCGCTGTGCTGCAGTTGCTGACGCATGAAGTGGCCGACGCCAGCTTCAACAGCATCACGGTGGATGGCGACACCTCCACCAACGATTCATTCGTCATCGTCGCTACCGGCAAAGCCAATTCGCCGGTGATAGACAAAGCCGAAGGAGCCGCATACACCGCATTGCGCGGCGCGCTGATGCAGGTGGCCGTACAACTCGCGCAGGCGATTGTGCGTGACGGCGAGGGTGCGACCAAGTTCATCACCATCACCGTGCAAGGCGCAAAAACACGCGACGAGGCACGCAAGGTGGCCTATGCGATCGGCCACTCACCGCTGGTGAAAACCGCATTCTTTGCGAGCGACCCCAACCTCGGCCGCATCCTCGCCGCGGTGGGCTATTCAGGCATTGACGATCTCGATCAAACCCATATCGAACTGTATCTCGACGACGTACACGTGGCCACCAAGGGTGGCCGCCACCCAGCGTATCAAGAGGTCGACGGCCAGCGTGTGATGAAGCAAAGCGACATTACCGTGCGTGTGGACTTGCAGCGCGGCAGCTCAGAGGCCTCTGTATGGACATGCGACTTTTCGCATGAATACGTCAGCATCAATGCGGACTATCGCAGCTAGCGTGAGTCGGTGTAGAAAAGCAGAACAAGTGGCTGCGTGGTGCAGTGCGACGTCGCAGTAGGATCGCCGATTGATTGACACTAACCCACCAGTGCCTTTGCAAACACCTCGGCTTCGAAGGGCTGCAAGTCCTCCAGTTTTTCGCCCACACCGATAAAGTAAACCGGCAGCGGCTTGCCGCGCTGTAAGCCCCAGCGCGCGATGCCGCACAGCATGCCGCCGCGTGCCGTGCCGTCGAGCTTGGTGACCACTAGCCCGGTGAGCTCTAGCGCCTCATCGAACGCCTTGACTTGCGCCAGCGCGTTCTGGCCGGTGTTGCCGTCCAGCACCAGCAGCACCTCGTGCGGCGCGCCGTCCATGGCCTTACTGATGGTGCGCTTGATTTTCTTGAGCTCTTCCATCAGGTGCAGTTGCGTGGGCAGACGTCC
>CAYSMM010000085.1:0-8943 GCA_964432095.1 uncultured Burkholderiaceae bacterium
TATCCAAAAATCAACCTGGTTGGGGGTAGCTACGGCACGCGGGCGGTGCTGGAGTACATGCGGCAGTTCCCGGGTAATGTGCGTCGCGCGGTGATCGACGGCGTGGTACCACCCGACATGGTATTGCCTGCCAGCTTCTCAATAGACAACCAGGCTGCGCTCGACGCACTGCTGAGCAGTTGCGAAAAAGACAGCGTCTGCAGCAGGCAATACCCACAACTGCGCAGCAAGTGGCAGGTACTGATGGCCAGCTTGCCACGCGCGGCAACGGTGGCCCATCCGGTTACTGGCCGCAGCGAAGAGGTGACGCTGACGCGTGACGTGATCGCTGGTGCGGTGCGCAGCCCGCTCTATGTACCACCGCTTGCGTCCGCATTGCCTCATGCGATTGCTGAGGCTAGCGACGGCCGCTTCACACCGATTCTCGGCCTTGCAAACGCGTTCTCGAGTAATTCGGCTCTAGGCCTGGCCTGGGGCATGCATTACTCGGTGGTTTGCGCCGAAGACTATCCACGCATGCAGGGCGGCAAGATCGATGCGCCTGGTGCTGATTTCGGCACCGCGTTCATGGACATTTATCGCAGAGTGTGCGCGCAATGGCCCCGGGGTGAGGTGCCCAAAGACTTTTACACCATGCCTGCGGCGAAGCAGCCCGTGCTCATTTTCAGCGGCGGCATCGATCCGGCCACGCCGCCGCGCCATGGCGAGCGCGCATTGAAGGCGCTCGGCGCCAACGCGCGCCACTACGTAGTGCCTAATGCCGGGCATGGTGTGATGGCCATCGGCTGTGTGCGCGATGTGATGTTCCGCTTCCTGGACGCCAAGGAAGATGCCGCAGCGCTCGCAGTGGATGCAGCGTGTGTGCAGAACATCCCGAGGCCTTCCGTGTACCTGCCGCCTGGAACCGCCCAAACCGCTCAAGCGGCCGGAGAAAAGAAATGATCGAAGTGCAGCTGCTTTCCAAGCAATTCAAACAAGGCAGCGGCAAGAAAGCCCGGGTCGTTCAGGCCGTGGCCAATGTGAGCTTCGTCGCCGAGGACGGGCAGATCACTGGGTTGCTCGGCCCCAACGGTGCCGGCAAAACCACGACGCTGCGCATGATCGCGGCCTTGATTTCACCTGACGGCGGTGAGATTCGAGTCGATGGCGTGGAAGTGAAGGCTGAGCCTGCGCGCGCGCTGGCGCGCATGGGTGTGCTGTCGGACTCGCGCGGGCTATACCCGCGGCTGACTGCGCGCGAGAACATCGTGTACTACGGCGAGCTGCAAGGCATGAGCCGTGATGCAGCAAACCAACGCGCCAGTGCACTCGCACAAATGCTGGAGATGGAGCCGCTGATGGACCGCCGCACCGACGGCTTCAGCCAGGGCGAGCGCATGAAAACCGCACTAGCGCGCTCACTCGTGCACGACCCGCCCAACATCATTTTGGATGAACCGACAACCGGACTGGACGTGGAGGCCACACGCAGCCTGCGTGACACACTGCGCAGGCTCAAGGCGGCCGGCAAATGCATCGTGCTGTCCACACACATCATGCAGGAGGTCGAGCGTTTGTGCGACGACGTGTACGTTATATCGCATGGGCGCACGGTGGCGCACGGCTCGGTGGCGGCGCTGCTGGCGCAAACCGCAGAGCAGGATTTTGAGGAGGCGTTCGTGCGCCTTGCATTCACCCCGCAAGAGCGGCACGCCGCCCAAGGAGCCACGGCATGAAGTTCGCGCTCACCGTTTTTCGTAAGGAAGTGATTGACGCGTTACGCGACCGTAAAACGCTGCTGGTAATGCTCTTATCATCGGTATTGATTGGGCCGCTGGTGCTGGTGCTGATCTCGGGACTGGTGTCGCAAATCGAGTCGCGCGCCGAAAAGCGCGTGGTGCTGGTCGCGGGTATGGAGTATGCGCCGCAACTGCGCAACTACATCGAACGGCAGACCTATACGCTGAAGGATGCGCCGGCCGACTACGAGACGCAGCTCAAGGCCAGCAAGCTCGGCGATCCGGTCATCGTCGTACCCAAGGATTTTCAAGAGAAGCTTGCGCGTGGCGAGGCCCCTGTAGTGGAGGTGGTGACTGACAGCTCCAACCGTAACGCCAGCATTGGTGTGAGCGCCGCGACTCGCTTGTTGAGTGGCTTCAACCGTGAGCAGGGCATGCTCACGCTCGCGGTGCGCGGAGTTTCGCCGAGTGTGCTGCAACCCGTGGCCGTGGAGGAGCGCGACCTTGCCAGCACTGCATCACGCGCTGCGCAGCTGACGGGCATGCTGCCGTTTTTCGTGATCATGGCGGTGCTGTATGGCGCGCTCAATGCCGCGCTGGACACTACCGCGGGCGAACGCGAGCGCGGCTCGCTTGAGCCTTTGTTGATGAACCCCGCCACTCGACTGTCCTTCGTGCTGGGCAAGTGGGGCGCAGTCGCGCTGCTCGGCATGCTGATCGCAGTGCTCTCGGTGCTGAGCTTCTTTCCAGCCAAGGCCATGCTTCAAAGCGAAACCCTGCAGGCGATGTTTCAGTTTGGCGCGCATGAGGGCAGTGCATTCATCGCCTTGCTGGTGCCATTTGCGGCGGCGCTGTCTGCGGTGCTCATGGCGGTGGCGATCCGCTGCAAAACCTTTAAAGAAGCGCAGGCCAGCAACACCTTCGTGATTCTTGCCGTGAGCATGCTGCCGCTCGTGACAGTATTCAGTCAAAGCGGTGAGCAGCCCTGGTATTTATGGGTGCCGGGGCTTGCGCAGCAAACCGTGATGGCGCGCGTACTGAAGGGCGAGGAATTAAGCGCACTGCATGTGCTTGCGCCTGCACTGGTGTGTGCGGTGCTGGCCGCTGCGTGCATCGCCTACATCACACAGCACCTCAAGCATGCAGCGCTGAAGAGCTGAGATTTCGTTGATGAACATCAATACTGCCATTTGTATATGCTAATCACCGGTATTCAATAAATCAGATAAAGGCACATAGACATAGTAGTATTTAGGTTTGATGGATTTACATTACTTGGCGCAGCCGCTCGTGTGTGCCGCAGCGCAAGGCTTGCGCTACACCTGAAGCGGCAAGGTGCGCGAGCGCTTGCCGCTCAATCGCGCCAGCGCGTTGAGCACCGCAGGCACGGCGGGCGGTGTTGCGGGTTCGCCCACGCCGCTGGGGGGGCGACCGCTCGCGATGATATGAGTGTCTACTTGCGGCGTGTTGCTGGCGGCAAGCACCGGGTAGTCGGGGAAGTTGCGTTGCTGTACCCGGCCCTGCTTGATATCGATACGCTGATACAGCGCCGATAGGCCGAACACCACACCGCTTTCCATTTGCTGCGCAATGATGTTGGGATTGACTGCAATACCGCAGTCGATGGCCACCGTCACGCGGTGCACCTTGGGCTTTGCGCCCTCGAGCGACACTTCGGCGATTTCGGCCACGATGGAGCCAAAGCTCTCAGCCAGCGCGATGCCGTGCGCACGCCCGGCAGGCAGCGGTTTGCCGTAGCCCGCTTTCTCGGCCGCGAGCTTGAGGACCACCGCATGGCGCGGTGCCTTCTCCAGATATCGCAGCCGAAACGCCAGCGGGTCTTGTCCTGCAGCTTGGGCGACTTCATCGATAAAGCATTCGCTGAAGAAGGCATTCATCGAGTGGCCGACGCTGCGCCAGTAACCCATCGGGACGGGCGGCGTGAGGTTGATATGGTGAAAGCTTTGATGCGCAAAGCCATAGGGTATGTCGAACAGACCTTCGATGGTGGTTTTGTCCGGCCCCATGGCCGGCGCGCCCAACGCACCAAACATGCGCTTGGCAATTTGCGGCGTGATTGCGCCGCCCGCCGCACGAACCTGCAGTCCCATCACGTTGCCTTGCCCGTCGAGTGCAGCGCGCAACAGCGCGGCTTGCGCGGGCCGGTAAAAGTCGTGCGTGAGGTCTTCCTCGCGCGGCCAGATCACCTGCACCGGCACAGGCGCAAGCTGCCGCGCAAGCTGCGCGGCCTGCGCGATGAAATCCACCTCCAGCCTGCGGCCAAACCCGCCGCCGAGCAACTTGACGTGCACCGTTACCGCATCGGTACTGATTCCAGCGCCTTTGGCCGCAGCCATGCGCGCAATGCTGGGCACTTGTGTGCTTGCCCATACCGTGAGCTTGCCGCCTTCAAACTGCGCTGTGCAGTTGATGGGTTCCATCGTGGCATGCGCCAGAAACGGCGCGTGGTATTCCGCTTCTACGACTTTGGACGCACCGACAAAGGCCGAATCCACATCACCCACTTTTCTGAACGGCAGACCACCACCAGTTTTGCATGCGGCCGCAAGCGAAGCTAGCCATGCGTCGGAATCGAAGCTCGCATTCGGCCCCTTGCTCCATGAGAGCTTGAGCGCATCCAGGCCTTGCCTGGCGTGCCAGTACGTTTTGCCGATCACGGCAACACCCGCCGTGCCGCCATGGTGTCCTGCAAACTGTTCCACGCCCAGCACTCCGGGGATGGCGCGGGTGGTACGGTCGTTTGTTGCAGTGATACTGCCGCCAATCGCTGGGGCCATGGCCACCGCGGCATACACCATGCCGGGCAGCCGTACGTCAATACCGAACTGTGCGCTGCCATCGGTCTTGGCCGGCACGTCCACACGTGGCGCGGGCTGGCCAATCAGTTTGAAGCTCTTGGGGTCTTTAAGGATGATTTTGTCAGGCGCAAAGCGTGACAGGTCAGCTCCTTCGCGTGCCAGATCGGTCAGGCTCAGCGTCTTGCCCTGCGCCACGCACGCGCTGCCGGTCAACATGACGTCGCTGGCGGCAACCCCCAGGCGTGCAGCGGCAGCGGCCTTGAGTGTGTCGCGGCAGAGTGCGCCAGCCATCCGTACCACTTCCCACGCATCTGCCACCGACGATGATCCGCCGGTCACCACCAGGCCAAAGTTGCGGCCGAGCTTGCCGTAGCTGCTTTTAGCGGTGCGCACCATCCATCCAGCCTCCTCGATGGCCGATGGATGAAACGGTAAACCCGACTCAAACATCGCAACGTTACCGTAGATCGCATCTTGAGAGCTGCCCAGCGGCGCCTGCTCTACGTCTAACGCTTCCAGCGGTATGCCAAGCTCCTCAGCCATTAGCATTGGAATAGCAGTGAGCACTCCTTGCCCCATCTCGCTGCGAGGTACTAACGCGCACAGCTTGCCTTGATGGGTGAGCTTCACCCAGCCATTGAGCGCCAGCTCCCCGCGCTGCACCGGCACACGAGTGCTGCGGCCCATGCGCGTTGATGCCGCGCCCGATGGCAATGCGGCCCAGCCCACCACCAGCGCGGCAGCCGTGCCGCCTGCGGCAATCAGCCAGGTACGACGCTTCACGCTTTTTCTCCGCGCAACTCGGCCGCTGCACGCTTGACGCCTGCCTTCACGCGTTGATAAGTGCCACAGCGGCATAAGTTGGTGATGGCCGCGTCGATTTCGGAGTCACTCGGGTTCTTATTTTTTTGCAATAGAGCTGCACACGCCATTAGCATGCCGCTTTGACAATAACCGCATTGCGGCACCTGCTCGGCAATCCAAGCCTTTTGCAGCGCATGTTGACCTTGGGTGCCCAGACCCTCGACGGTGATAAGCGATTTGCCCACCGCGGTAGAGACTGGCGTGAGGCACGAGCGCACGGCTTGGCCGTCCACCAGCACCGTGCAGGCACCGCATGCCATGACACCGCAGCCGAACTTGGTTCCGGTCAGGTTGAGCACGTCGCGCAACACCCAGAGAATGGGCATTTCAGCTGGCACATCGGCGGATACTGCTCGGCCATTGACTGTTAGGTTGATCATGGGCTGTCTCGCTGTTGGTGGCCTCTATCAAATTGCCGATGGTGCCATGTTGATCCCAGCCACCATGCGTCGAAAAGTTTGAACGAAACATATTTTCGTTGCTGTGCATGGCGTGGTCAAGCTGGCCCAAGTCGCCTCAGGTGAACCGTAGCTACATGAAGAATGCAGGCGATAGCGAGTTAAGAATCGGATCGTCATGCAACCCTGTCTAGCAAGTTTGCAACAGTCAATATCGCCAACAATTTCACGTTGCTGGACAATATCCAGCGGCAAAGCGCTTGGACTGTAGAAAGTTTTTACTTTTTGTTGCCGCGTCTTGCATTTTCATCTTACAAAAATATTTGGCTGGGATATGAGCTTAGAAAATCTGAACTTAGAGGTGTTGCAGCAATTACCGGGTGAGTTGCGTGCGGGCATGGCGGAGGCCGCCATACTGCGCCGCGCGGTGGACGGTGAGCGACTGTTCGAGCAAGGCGACGTGAGCGACGGCGTGTACGCCATCATCAGCGGGGTGATTTGCTTTGAGCGAACGCTCCCCGGGCACAGTTCGGCATTGATCGCATTCGCCGCCAGCGGCACCTGGTTTGGCGAAGTGGGTGTGCTTGAGAGCAGCGAACGTCAGCTCACCGCGTTTTCGCGGGGTAATGCTCAATTGCTCTTCATTCCGCGTCTGGATTTCCTGCGGCTGCTGGATGCTCACCCGGTGCTGCATCGGCTCGTGACGCAGTGGGTAGCTGCCAAGTTGCGCTTCAGTACGCAAATGGCAGCAGAGTTGCGAAGCCTAACGTTGCAAGAGCGACTGGCGCGCACCTTGCTGGAGTTACAGCGCTTGGCGCCCCGCCCATCCGAGGTGGGGCAGCAGGGGCTGCGCATCAACTTCAACCTGACGCAAGACGACATGGCCAGTCTGATGGGGGCCACACGTCAGCGCATCAATCAAATCCTGCGGCAATGGCAGGCGGAAGGACTGGTGGAAACACGCTACCGGCAAATCACGCTACTACAGCCTGAGAAGCTGTCCAAACTCTCGGGTTAGTCAAGGCTAGCTGCCCCCGCGCCACGTGTAAAGCGTGTGCGGTAGGATGCGCCCCTGGCGACCACAGCGTTGTAGCTGTGGGGCGGCGAGAGGCCATCACCATTAAGACTGATCCCGACAACTCATGACCACCCGTATCCTTGCCCATCAACTGCGCTCACAACTGCGCATTCCCGTCATCGGCTCTCCGCTGTTCATCATCTCCAACCCCGATCTCGTGATTGCCCAGTGCAAGGCAGGCATCGTGGGCAGCTTCCCGGCGCTCAATGCACGTCCCAAAGAGCAGCTGGAGGAATGGCTGATCAAGATCACCTGCGAGCTTGCGGCGTGGAACGAGGCGCATCCCGATCAACCGGTAGCGCCGTTTGCGGTGAACCAGATCGTGCACAAGAGTAACGACCGGCTGGAGCACGACCTTGAAATCTGCGTGAAATACAAGGTGCCCATCATCATCACCTCGCTGGGTGCGCGGCCCGAGCTAAATGCCGCGATTCACAGCTACGGGGGCATCGTGCTGCACGATGTGATCAACCAAACCTTTGCGCGCAAGGCTATCGAGAAAGGCGCAGACGGTTTGATCCTCGTGGCAGCGGGTGCGGGCGGGCATGCAGGTGTGCAAAGCCCGTTTGCGCTGGTGCAGGAAACGCGCGCGTGGTTCGACGGGCCGATCATCCTGTCAGGCGCGATTGCCACCGGCGACGCTGTGCTGGCTGCGGAGGCGATGGGCGCGGACTTCGCCTACATCGGCAGTGCATTCATCGCCACGAACGAGGCGCGCGCCACCGATGCCTACAAGCAAGCCATCGTGGACGGCACAGCCGACGACATTGTGTACACCAACCTCTTCACCGGTGTGCATGGCAACTACCTCAAACCCTCCATCGTGGCGGCCGGGCTAGACCCCGACAACCTGCCTGAAAGCGATCCGAGCAAAATGAACTTTGCCGGCGGTGGCAGCGACGCCAAGAAGGCGTGGAAAGACATCTGGGGTTGCGGCCAGGGCATTGGTGCGGTCAAGCAGGTGATGAGCGCTGCCCAGATGGTGGAGCAGATCGCTCAGCAGTATCACGCTGCCCGCGACCGGGTGTTCAGTGCGTAGAGGGTGACCCGAGATCGCTGATGCACGGGTCACTCATGCGGCTCAAACGCCCCACGTTACGTCGGCATCTTCCTTGTGCGCGGCCTTGAGCATTTCGATGAAGGGCCATGCGCGCGTGCGCAGGGTGATGCCGGGAGGCGGCAGCTTGTGGCCCTCTTTGGCCGCTTGTGCCTCGGCCTCTTTGCGCAAGCGCTCCTCTTCGGCGATGGCCGCCTCGACTGCGGTAATCGCACTGGGCTGCTCGGCCACAGTAATGATGCCTTTGGGCCCGCCCTTGTGCAGCAGACCAAGGATGTACTGACCTGTGCCTTCGAGCATGATCAAGTCACCGGTGGCTTTGCTTTTGAACTTGTAGATCATGGTTCTTGCTCCTGATCGAAACGAGAGCTAAGAAAAAATCTTACCCGGGTTCATGATGTTGTGCGGATCCAGCGCCGCTTTTACCGCACGCATCATGGTCACGGTGTTCGCGCCAGTCTCCTCGATCAAGAAGTCTTGCTTGTGCAATCCTATGCCGTGCTCGCCGGTGCAAGTGCCCTCCAAGCGCAACGCACGCTGCACCAACTGTGCATTCAAACGCTCTGCGATGTCACGCTCCTCGGGTTTTGAAGGGTCGATGAGATACGCCACATGAAAATTGCCGTCGCCCACATGGCCGACGATGAAGTACGGCAAGCCGGCCGCATCGGCATCGGCCACGGTTTGGACAATGCACTCCGCGAGTTTGCTGATGGGTACACAGGTGTCAGTGGTTACTGCACGGCAGCCAGGCTTGAGTTGTAGACCAGCAAAGTAGGCGTGATGTCGCGCCGTCCACAACCGGGTGCGCTCCTCAAGTGTGGTGGCCCACTCGAACGCAGTGCCGCCGTAGTCGCGCGCTAGCTCTTCCACCATCGCAGCCTGCTCTTTCACGCTCGAAGGCGAGCCGTGAAACTCCATCAGCAGCATGGGCTGCTCTTTGAGCGCGAGCCTGTCGTGACGGTTCACGGCGATCACGGCGTTTGCATCCAGCAGTTCGCAGCGCGCA
>CAYSMM010000086.1:0-8940 GCA_964432095.1 uncultured Burkholderiaceae bacterium
TGCGTTGCATCACAACTCCTTTCGCTGCTCAGACGCAGCAAGAAGTAAAAAAGAAATATATACAGTATATACTATTACCAGTAGGCTTCAGTGTGGATAGGCAGTAAACGGTTGATAGTCGTATGAGTATAAGGCAGATATCACTCAATCCTTGGTTGCCTTGATCAGCCCGTTGATGATGAGTGTGAGCACGCTGTAAATGATGGAGCCGATCAATGCGGCCACAAAACCGTTGACCTTGAAGCCGTCGAGGATGCTACCCACCATCCAGAACATCAGCGCGTTGATGACAAACAGGAACAAGCCCAGCGTGAGGATGGTGACGGGCAATGTGAGCAGCACCAGCACCGGCCGCACCAGCGTATTGACAATG
The DNA here is from genome assembly GCA_964432095.1 of uncultured Burkholderiaceae bacterium. Classification (GTDB taxonomy): domain Bacteria; phylum Pseudomonadota; class Gammaproteobacteria; order Burkholderiales; family Burkholderiaceae_C; genus CAYSMM01. Next base: position 374 of record CAYSMM010000086.1, read on the forward strand.
CCCAGTACCAGTGCCGCAATCAGCGCCGAGGTAAAACTCGCAACGGTTACGCCTGGGTATAGATAGGCCACCGCAATCAGCGCGGCTGCGCACAACACCCATTTCAACAATAGCCTCAACATGATTACCTTTCGATTTCTAGACTTGCTTCGGTCTCAATTTTCACGGTAAGACTGCAAAGCCGCATTTCGCCCACGTGCAATGTTGACGCTATGCAGTATGGCCAAGCCTAGCAAGAAGAACGTACCGGTGGCGAGCATCGCCAGGCGGTGATTGTTGTTCGTCACCCACGTCACCGTTCCATACGTCAGCGGGCCAATAATTGCCGCGAGATTGCCGGCTACCCCCCACAACCCCAAAAACTCGCCCTGCCGTCCAGGCGGTGAAAGATAACTGACGATGGCACGTGCCGCGCTTTGAGAGCTGCCCATAGCCAGCCCCGCGAGGTTGGCGGCCACCCAGAACACTGGCCGGGTGGTGGCAAACCAGGCCACGGCGACCATGACAATCCACACACAGATGATGATGAACACCGCACGCCAGTGGCCCACGGAGTCTTGCAAATAACCAAAACCGAACGCGCCAATCGCAGCGGTGATGTTGACCACCAGCACCAGGATGATGGTTTGCGTGGTGTCAAAGCCCATGGCCTGCTGCGCATACACCGCAGCCAGCGTGATGACCGTCTGCACACCGGCTTGGTAAGCGATCAGACACAGCAGAAAATTGCGCAGGTCACGAAAGCGCGCGGCTTGTTTGACGGTTTGCCCAAAGCGCGCAAACGCTGCGCGCACCCAATGTCCGGCATGCGCCTCGGGCGCTGCGCGCTCCTTGAGCAGCACGAATGCGGGCAAGGCGGCCAGGCCGAATATCGCTGCGACGATGAGATTGGTGACCGGCACGAACTCACCCGCCACCTGCTTATGCGCCTGCGCCCAAAATACGTAAGCCAAGCAGAGTCCGAGCGTGACAATGCCACCGATGTAGCCCCAGCTCCATGCCCAGCCCGACACCTTGCCCATCTGCTCGGGCTTGGCCAGCTCGGGCAGAAAGGCTGAGTAAATGTCTTGCGTGGTGGTGTAAAAGAAGTTGGAAAGCACGATCAGCGCCATGGCCAGCACCAGCGCGCCGGGCTTGGCGTAGAACAACAAGGCCGTGCTGATCACACAGCCCAGCGTGCTCCATACCAAAATCTGTTTTTTCTTGGCCTTGATATCGCCATACGCCCCGAGCACCGGCGCGGTGATGATGACGAGCGCGTAGCTGATGGATAGCGCCACCGTCCATGCAAGCGTAGCCCACGGCGCGTTGCCCGCAATCGCCGCCACGAAGTAGGCGTTGAACACTGCTGTGAGCACCACCGTGGTGTAGCCCGAGTTGGCGAAGTCGAACATGGCCCACGAGAACACCTCGCGCTTGCGCACGCCGTCATTGAGTGCCGTGTGGCCGGGGGTGGAAAAGATGCTTGTCATGATGGCCGCAAGGCTAGCGGGTTTTACCGCTAAGCGCCACCGCAAAGCTGCTTACTTGAAGAACGCGTCGTAAGCCGTTTTGCAGATCAGCGCGCTCACCACCACGATGAACATGCCGCGTACAAAGCCCGCGCCGTGCTTGAGCGCCAGCCGCGTGCCGATCAGGCTGCCGGCCACATTGCACACCGCAATCAGCAAGGCGAAGTGCCACCACACATGCCCTTTGGCAGCAAACAGCACCAGCGCAGCGAGGTTGCACGCCACGTTGACGAACTTGGCCGACGCGCTGGCATTGAGAAAGTCAAAACCGAAGAAGCGTACGAACGCAAACACTAAAAAGCTGCCGGTGCCGGGGCCGAAAAAGCCGTCGTAAAAACCGATCACGAAGCCCAGCGCCGCGCCGATGATTTGCTCGCGTCGGCCTTCCAGCATAGGCGCATGATCACGGCCCAATTGTTTTTTGACGAGCGTGTACGCCAGCACTGCTAGCAAGATGAAGGGCAGCGCCTTGCGCAGAAACTCAGGCGAGATGAGTGTGACCGTCCATGCGCCGCCAAACGCCCCCACCAGCGCGGCCAGCGTCGCCGGCAAGAGCGCGTTCCAGCGGATCTGCACCCGCCGCACGTATTGCAGCATCGACGCACTGGTGCCCCAGATCGCGCCACCTTTGTTAGTGCCAAACAACGTGGCCGGTTGCGCAGTGGGGAATGCAGCAAATAGCGCCGGGATGAGAATCAGCCCGCCGCCGCCTACGATGCTATCGACAAACCCGGCGAAGAATGCGGCAATGGCAACGATGAGGGCTTCGAGCATCGCGGCAGTCTAACCGAGGCGATTTGATCGCCTCGGTGCCAGATGACACCCTGCTTCAAGTTGTCATCCCGGGCTCGACCCGGCATGACGAACTGATGGGCAATCACCATCACCCGCCTTTAATTTCCGCCGATACTCCCTTAGGAATGCAGCCACTTCTAGAGAAGGACGTGCAGTAAGTTTGCAATACTCACTGCAGTCAGGCTTGCGTGTCATCAAACGCATGTTGATGAGCTCGCGCCGCAGCGTGACGTGATCGCCAAAAGTATTGAAGGCTTTGAGCACGTCGTTCACTTCCCGCTCACGCATCGCGCGCCGCGCAGGCATGTGCAGCCACAACGCCCACATCACCATTTGCTGCACGCTGTACTTCACGGGCAGGCGCACGAGTCGGCCTTGTGCGTCGAACTGCAGCAGAGCTCTGCGCGCGGTTTCGCTGAGTTTGGCACTCGTGCTATCCGCTGTACGAGCCGCATGGGCCCGGGCGGGCGATGCGTCAACGCTTGCAGCGGCCCTTTCGCGCAATGACTTGAGCGTTTGAAAGTTGCGAAAGCCCGCCGCATGCGCCAGCAGGTTAAGCAACTCCACATGACTAGGCAATGCCGGTTTTGCGGTTTGACTGCGCGCATGCAAGGACACGCGCAAGTTTTTAGCGAAGGCCGATGCATCGGGCACCGGCAGTGCGATGGTTTCACGTGACATATCCGTCTCCGTGCGCCTTGGCTCTGGTTGGCTCTGTTCAGAGTGCTGGGGTTGCCCTTGCAGCGTGGCGCACTTCGATTGAAAGTGACACGCTTGTATATGCGACAGCAGGTTTAGCTTGCAATGCATGTGCATTGCGGCAACGCCTGGGTGAACTGCGGGCCCGGCTATAAGTTTACCGAAACGCGGAAGAAGTGTGGCGAGCGGGTGCAAGGCAAGGAATGGCTGCGCCTAGGCGCAGGCGCGCTGCGTAGCGTAGAGCAGGGCAGCCGCCGCAAGACGGGATGCAGGCGCAGCATCACCTACGCAGCCCCATATTCTGCGTCTCGTCACTGCTGATCGGCCAGACTGCGCAGTGCGCTACCCATATGCTCGATGGCAAAACGTGTCGTCTGCTCGCGCACTTGCGCGCGGTTGCCATGGTATTGCTGGCGTATGGCTTCGAGTCGAAGCATGTTGCCAGCTTGCACCGCGAAGCCATGCCACACCAGGCCTACGGGCTTGTCTTGACTTCCGCCGCTGGGCCCGGCGATGCCGGTGACGGACAGCGCGACCTGCGCGCGCGATTGCGCAATCGCGCCAGCGGCCATGGCGCGGGCCACGTCTTCACTCACGGCACCGTGGGTTACGATGACCTCCATCGGTACGCCCAACAAATCGTGCTTGGCTTGGTTGCTGTAGGTGACGAATCCGCGCTCGAACCAGTCGCTGGATCCGGCAACTGCAGTGATGGCCGCACTGATCAGGCCGCCGGTGCAGCTTTCGGCGGTGGCCAGCATCAAGCCGCGTTGCTTGAGCATGTCTCCCAGCGCGCGGGCCGCAACTTCAAGCCGATCAAAGACATCACCATTCATCATATACTCCAATATCTATATAAACTTTACTGGTTATCAATAATGCAGTTATAGGTATATAGATTTAATAGTATCAGTCCAAATGATCTACGCTAATGCAGCACGAAACGCCACAGCGCAAACAGCAGCACGGTGCAAAACGCGGCAATCACATCGTCGGCAAACACGCCAAAGCCGCCCGAAAACCGCTTGTCGGCCCAGCCCACCGGGCCGGGCTTCACGGCATCGAAGTAACGAAACAACGCAAACGCCGCGAGTTGTGCCAGCCAGCCGGCGGGCGTGATGAGCCACAGCACGAGCCAGAACGACACGATCTCGTCCCACACCACGTTGCCGGGGTCTTCGGTGTTCAGCGCACGCGCGGTGATGCCGCACAACCAGATGCCCGCGATGAGACAGAGCGCGATCACCACGCCCCACTGCCATTCGTTCAGCCAGCGGCTGAGCACGGCAAAGCTCAGCCAACCAAACAATGTGCCCACGGTGCCCGGTGCCACCGGAGACAAGCCACTGCCAAAACCCAGCGAGATGAAATGCGCCGGGCTCGAGAGCATGAAGCGTGCGGTGGGGCGCATAGGCGGGCGCGTGGCTGCGTACTCAAGCGGCGCATTGCCGCCTGCGGCGGCGTTTGCATGGATCGGCTCGATGGGGTCTGCGTCTGGGCGGCTGCTCATGGATACAGGGCCTGTTGTTGGGCAAACCAATCCGACCAGTACTCCACGCAGGCGCGGATTTTGGGCGCACGCTGCCGCTGCGGCAACGTGACAGCGTGGATCGGATTGAGGGTGGGATCATTAAATGCGGCCAGGACTGGCACAAGCTCGCCACGCTCCACCATGGGTGCTGCAATAGTGGTATTGATGCGTGCGATGCCCAGGCCCTGCAGCACCATGCTCAGGATGATGCCGGTGCTGTCGGCGCGGTGATACGCATCGACCGTGTATTCCACCAGTTGCCCGCCCACCATGAAGCGCCAGCGTTTGAGGGCATTGATCGCTGCGTTGACGATGCAGCGATGCCGCTTCAACTCTTCGGGGTGCTGCGGTAGTCCGAAGCGCTTGACGTATGCCGGCGCGGCAAACAACGCGCGGCGGTGCTCGGCCAGCTTGCGTGCTACCACCCAATCGTTGCTGACCGGGCCGGTGCGAATCGCAATATCCACCCCGTCGCGCACCAGATCCACCACCTTGTCGTCCACGCTGATGTCCACCCGTAACTCGGGGTAACGCTCAGCCAGGCCCTTCAAGCTGGGCACCAGGCTGTACAGCGCCAGCACCGGGCTGATACTCACGCGCACTGTGCCGCGCAACGCGCCCTGCTGGCCCAAAAGCTCGGACTCCATCTCGCTCGCCGAGGCCAGCAGCTCGCGGCAATAGCCCAGAAACACCTCGCCGTCCGGCGTCAACGACAAGCCGTGAGTGGAGCGGTTGATCAGCTTCAACTGATAGGCTGCTTCCACACGCTTGAGCGCACGCGACACCTGCGAGGTGGGCACGTCACGCTCGCGCGCAACGGCCGACAGCGAGCCCAGCTCCACCACACGCGCGAACAGCGCCAGCTCGCCAAAGCTCAAACCTTCAAGTGATGTGCGGTTGATCGCGTTCATGCCGGCATGCTGCCCTATCGAATCGGTGTGTGCTGTGTTTTGTTTTGCAAATTGTGCAAAAGCCTTGTGCGGCGCGTGCGCTTTCCGCATGCCGGGGGCATTCCTATAGTTAAGTCATGGATGCAGCCTGCGAACCGCACTGCATAGAAGAAAGGAACACATCATGAACACCGCCTGCCACATCATTAGCCGTCACCCCGTCAGTGATTATGACTCCCTCCGCCAAGAGGCTGCACGCTTGCGTGGCGAGGCCATTGGCGCGGCATTTGCTGCCGCGTGGTTCGGTCTGCTACGCGCAACAGACGCCGTACTAATGGCAGCACATCGCACTATCAAGGCGCAGCTGCCCGCAGTCGATCCGCTGGCCTTGCCTCGTATGCAGCGCGCACATCAGGCAAAGTGATCGAAAGACGCAAACGCGGCATCAATGACCGCGCCATGCGCATCCAGCAGCGTGACGCTGCTGCCCACATTGACGACGCCAACATGCGTGACAGGCGTTGCCGTTGAAGCTGCAACCTGCAGCACGGTGCTGCGGCTGGCAGGCGGCGCGGTGAAGATGAGTTCGTAGTCGTCGCCACCGGCCAGGGTGCACAGCCGCTGCAGGGCGAGTGGTTGTGCGGACAGCCCCGCACTGCGCGGTAGTGTGTCGGCATCGATGCGGGCACCCGCGCCGCTTCGCTGGAGCACATGTCGAAGGTCGCCGAGGAACCCGTCGCTCACATCAATCGCGCTGGTGGCTATGCCGCGCAGCGCGCAGCCTAGCGCCACGCGCGGTGTGGGCTGATGCATGCGGCGGCGTGCTACGTTGAATATCGCATCATCCAACGGCCACTCACCCAGGTATCGGCCCAGGGCGAGGCGCGCGTCACCCAGCTCACCGCTCACCCAGATGTCATCGCCCGGCTGCGCGCCGCTACGCAGCAGTGCCTGCCTGTTGGGCACCTCGCCCAGTACGGTGATGGCGATCACCACCGGGCCTGCGCCTAGTTTCAACTGCGGCGCTTGTGAACCCGGCAAGGGCATGACGCTACGGGTAGTGTCGCCACCGATTAGCTCGATGTGGTGCCTATCGGCCAGTGCGAATAGGCCGCTGGCGAAGCCCGCCAGCCACGGCTCATCGGCGTCTGGCAAAGCCAGAGCCAGGGTGAAGGCCAGGGGTGTTGCACCGCATGCGGCCAAGTCACTCAAATTGACGGCCAATGCTTTGTGGCCGAGCGAGTACGCATCGCCGGCATCGGCACAGGGCAAGAAGTGCCGACCTTCGACCAGCATGTCGGTGCTCACGGCAAGTTCGCAGCCCGCGCTTGCGGTTAGTAGTGCACAGTCGTCGCCTACACCCAGCCGAGCGCGCGCCACAGGCCGCTTGAAATAGCGCTCGATCAGCTCGAATTCACCCATACTGTCGGCGCGGTAATGGCTGTTTTGCCCGCATATGTTTATGGCTGATTTGCATATAGCTTCAAAAATAGCTGGCATACACTGTACGCCCTGACCCTGCCCAGGCATGCTGCTGCGGCCTGGCCCTTGACACAACAATATCCATCACCATGCCCGACCAGAAAGCCGCCCTGCGCCGCGCCGCGCTCGAATATCATGAGTTTCCCACACCCGGCAAGCTGGCGATTGCCGCCACCAAGCAACTGACCAACCAGCGAGACCTGGCGCTGGCATATTCACCCGGTGTGGCGGCGGCGTGTGAGGAGATTGCCGCCAAACCGGCCAATGTGTTCCGCTACACCTCTCGCAGTAACTTGGTGGGCGTCGTCACCAACGGCACCGCGGTATTGGGGCTGGGTGCGATCGGGCCACTGGCGGCCAAGCCGGTGATGGAAGGCAAGGCGGTGCTGTTCAAGAAGTTCGCCAACATCGATGTGTTCGACATCGAGATCAACGAGACCGACCCCGACAAGCTGGTAGACCTCATCGCAGCGCTAGAGCCCACGTTCGGTGGTATCAATCTCGAAGACATCAAGGCGCCGGAGTGTTTTTACATCGAGCGCAAGCTGCGCGAGCGCATGAAGATTCCGGTGTTCCATGACGATCAGCATGGCACGGCCATCATCGTGGGTGCGGCCATGTTGAATGGGTTGAAAGTGGTGGGCAAGGATATCGCCAAGGTCAAGCTCGTGGTCAGCGGCGCGGGCGCCGCGGCGCTGGCGTGCCTGCGCCTGCTCGTCGAGCTGGGCATGAAGCGCGAAAACATCTGGGTAAGCGACATCGAAGGGGTGGTGTATCAGGGTCGCGAGAAGCTGATGGATGCCGACAAGGCCGCGTTCGCTCAAGCCACTGAGGCCCGCACGCTGGCTGACATCATTGGCGATGCCGACGTGTTTTTGGGCCTGTCAGCTGGCGGCGTGCTCAAGCCAGAGATGGTCAAGCGGATGGCCGCGCGCCCCTTGATCATGGCGCTGGCCAACCCCAATCCAGAGATCCTGCCAGAGGAGGTGAAGGCCGTACGCGACGACGCAATCATTGCCACCGGACGCAGCGATTATCCCAACCAAGTGAACAACGTGCTGTGCTTTCCATACATCTTCCGCGGTGCGCTGGACAGTGGGGCGACAACCATCACCACCGAGATGGAGATTGCCGCGGTGCGCGCAATTGCCGAGCTGGCGCAGGCCGAGCAGAACGACCAGGTAGCGCTGGCCTATGGCGGCGAGCAGTTGAGCTTTGGGCCGGAATACCTGATCCCCAAGCCATTTGACCCGCGCCTGATGATGCGCATTGCGCCGGCGGTGGCGCGTGCTGCGCAGGAAAGCGGCGTCGCTGAGCGCCCGGTGGCGGACTATGACGCGTACCGTGAGTCGCTGCAGCAACTGGTGTACCACTCCGGCACGTTCATGAAACCGGTGTTCAACATTGCCAGGGCGGCCAAGAAAAAGCGCATTGCGTATGCCGAGGGCGAAGACGAGCGTGTGCTGCGCGCAGCACAAGTGGTGGTGGACGAGGGCCTGGCACGGCCCACGCTGATTGGCCGCAAGGAGCAGATTTTGAAGCGCATCGAACGCTTTGGCCTGCGACTCAAAGAGGGCCGCGACCTCGACATCACCAACACCGACTACGACGAGCGCCACCGCGACTACTACACGACCTATCACCAGATGACGGCGCGTA
>CAYSMM010000087.1:0-5106 GCA_964432095.1 uncultured Burkholderiaceae bacterium
GGCGTCCAAGAAACTGCTCGCTGATGCAGGCTACCCGCAAGGCTTCGACGTGACGATGGATTGCCCCAATAACCGCTACATCAACGACGAGGAAATCTGCCAGGCTGTTGCTACGATGTGGGCGAAGGTGGGTGTGCGCGCCAAGCTCAAGACTCAGCCCATGGTGACGTACTTTCCAATGATCCAGCGCTACGAATCCAGCATCTATCTGCTCGGCTGGGGCGTACCAACGTTTGATGCGCTGTACAGCCTGCAATCGTTGGTGCGCAGCGTTGGTGCTGGCGGCGACGGCAACTACAACGTCGGCCGCTACAGTAACCCGCAGATGGATGCGCTGATCGAGCGCATCAAGAAAGAAACCGACTTGAAGTTGCGCAACCAATTGCTGGAGCAGGCACTCCTGCTGCACAACAAAGACGTGGCGCATATCCCCATGCACAACCAGATCATCCCCTGGGCTATGAAAAAGGGTGTCAACGTCACCCATAGAGCTGACAATAGGGTCGACATTCGCTGGGTTTCGATCAACTGACGCCGTACAAGGCGACCCTATTGTGCGGCGCAGACTAACAATTGCCCGCAGGGCTTGTTAGTCGTAGCCACAATAGCCTCAGCCTTAGCGGGTATAAATCAATCCGTCGCTGAGCCACGCGATTGCGGCGAAGGCTGCGAGGCTCGCGGCTCCCATAGCACCTTCTACTGTTGGACAAGCCGAGCGCCTTGAGCTCAGCGAAAGGCACGGCAGTCCGAAGGATCTGTTCGCGAGAGCGAAATTTAAGCGAAGCGGCAGTAGCCACAATAGGGTCGACATTCGCTGGGTTTCGATCAACTGATAAGCGCTAGCAAAGCATAAGATCATTAATACTAGCACCTCTATAATGCCATTACTGCTCTATGTTATTGCAGTAATGGCATATTACATTGAATAGTATGTGATAAATCTGCCGTGCAAGTTGCGGTTCTGGCTGTTTTGTGCATCCACGCTGCTACGCGTTCACCCCATGCGTGGCGATGCTTGCAAGGGCTAGAATTGCGTCATCTCCAAACGAACTATTGCAGAGCCGTCAGGCCACAAGCCCGCTATAACTGCATCAAACCTAGGTCATGTTAGCTTTCATACTGCGTCGCCTCGGGCAAGCCGTGCTGGTGATGTTGAGCGTCGCGTTCATCGCCTTTATGCTGTTTCAGTTTGTGGGCGATCCCGTCACCTTCATGCTCGGGCAGGACGCAACGCAGGAAGAGCGTACGCGGCTACGGGCTGATCTGGGGCTGGACAAGCCGTTCGTGGTGCAGTTCGGCACCTTCGTGAGCAACGCGGTGCAAGGTGAGTTTGGGTTGTCGCTACGGCAGGGGCGCAAAGTGTCCACGCTGATTGCCGAGCGCTTTCCCGCAACGATGGAGTTAGCTTTTACCGCCGCCATCATCGCGCTGGTAGTGGGCATCCCCATGGGGGTGTACACCGCGCTCAAGCGCAACTCAGCGCTGAGTCAGTTGTTCTTGATGTTCTCATTGCTCGGTGTGTCGCTGCCGACTTTTCTCATCGGCATTTTGTTGATTCTCACGTTTGCGGTGGGCCTCAACTGGCTGCCGTCGTTTGGCCGTGGCGATACCGTCAACCTCGGTTGGTGGACCACGGGCTATTTGAGCAAGGACGGCTGGACGCATCTGGTGATGCCGTCCATCACGCTCGCGATCTTTCAGCTCACGCTCATTTTGCGGCTGGTACGGGCCGAGATGCTCGAGGTGCTGCGCACCGATTACATCAAGTTCGCACGCGCCCGCGGGCTGACGACTCGCGCGGTGCACTTTGGCCACGCGCTCAAGAACACGCTGATTCCGGTGATGACGATCACGGGTCTGCAGCTTGGTTCGCTCATTGCGTTTGCCATCATCACCGAGACGGTGTTTCAATGGCCGGGCATGGGGCTGTTATTCATTCAGGCCGTGACGTTTGCCGATATTCCAGTGATGGCCGCATACCTCTGTCTGATCGCATTAATCTTCGTGATCATCAACCTGATCGTGGACATTCTTTATTTCGTTGTTGACCCGCGTCTGCGCCTCGACCGCGCGGGTGCGCACTGATGCTACAGGTGCATAGCATGCTGATGTCTACTACCTGTAGCGGACGCCTGAAGCACATCAGCGCGTACCACGAGCAGCTCACGCGAATCCGCCGTGATTTGCATGCTCACCCTGAGCTGGGCTTTGAGGAGGTGCGCACCGGCGGCGTGGTCGCGGGGGAGTTGCAGCACTATGGCGTGGACGAAGTGCATCGCGGCATTGGCCGCACCGGCCTGGTAGGCGTCATTCGCGGCCAGCGTCACGATAGTGGTAAGACCATCGGCCTGCGTGCCGATATGGACGCGCTTCCCATGCGCGAAGAGAACTCCTTTGATCACGCGTCCACACGGCTGGGCCTCATGCACGGCTGCGGTCACGATGGCCACACCACCATGCTGCTGGGAGCCGCGCGCTACCTTGCTGCCACGCGCAACTTCAACGGCATCGCGCACCTGATCTTTCAGCCCGGCGAAGAGGGCTTTGGCGGCGCACGCGAGATGATTCAAGACGGCCTGTTCGAACGCTTTCCATGCGACGCGGTGTACGCCATGCACAACTGGCCCAACATGCCGCCGGGCACACTCGGGGTGAATGACGGCCCGATGATGGCTGCCGCAGACCGCATTACGATCACCGTGCACGGTAAGGGCGGCCACGGCGCGCATGCGTACCAGGCCATCGATCCGGTATTGATTTCTGCGCACATCATTACCGCCTTGCAAGGCGTGGTGTCGCGCAGCGTGAAAGCCACCGACAGCGCCGTGCTGTCCATCTGCGCAGTGCAGGCTGGCGACATGGGCGCGATGAGCGTGATACCTAGCCACGCAAAACTGGTGGGTACGGTGCGGACATTCCGCCCCGAGGTGCAAGACCTAGTGGAGCAACGCATCACAGAAACGGCCCTCGGCGTGGCACAAGCCTTCGGCGGCACGGTCGAGGTGAATTTCGAGCGCATCTACCCCGCTACCATCAACAGCGCTGCCGAGGCGCAGTTTGCCGGTGACGTGGCGGCCGAGTTGCTGGGCGAAGACAAGGTCGTGCGCAACATGGAACCGAGCATGGGCGCCGAGGATTTTTCATTCATGCTGCAAGTGCGGCCAGGTGCCTACATGCGCCTGGGGCAGGGTGCTGGGCCGAACAACTGCTTCTTGCACAATCCGCGCTACGACTTCAACGACGCAGTGCTGCCGCTCGGTGCGGCACTGTTCGCAGGTTTGGTTGAAAGGGCAATGCCCCTGTAAGTATATGCCGATACCCGCACTATTTATGGGCAGTAACTGCTTTGTACTGGAGGAAGTAATATGAAGATTCATGGGTTTAGGAAAATTGCGGTCGCGCTCGCGCTGGCCGGTACGACGCTGGCAGCGCAAGCCGTCACGTTCAAGATTGCAGACCAGGGCGATGCGTTGTCCATGGATCCGCATTCGCTCAATGAGTCGCTTCAGTTGAGCTTTACCGGCAACGTGTATGAGCCGCTGGTGGGCCGCGACAAAAAGCTCGGCCTCACGCCGGCGCTGGCCACGAGCTGGAAGCAGGTGAACCCCACGACGTGGAAGTTCATGCTGCGCAAGGGCGTGAAGTTTCATGACGGCACGCCGTTCACCGCTGACGACGTGATCTTCTCGTATGAGCGTGCCAAGGGCGATGGCTCGGACGTGAAGACCTACGTTGGCGCGTTCAAAGAGATCAAGAAGATCAACGATCACGAGATCGACATCATTACCAGCCAGCCCTTCCCGATCCTGCCGGACGTGATCTCGCTGTGGTACATCATGAGCAAGAAATGGTGTGTCGAGAACAAAGCCGAGAAGCCGGTAGATCGCCGAAAGGGCGTTGAAAACACCGCATCGTTCAAAGCCAATGGCACTGGCCCCTTCCGCGTGAAGAGCCGTGAGCCCGGCGTGAAAACTGTACTCACCGCCAACGCGGCTTACTGGAGCAAGGTCGAAAGCAACATCACCGAGGTGATCTTTACGCCGATCGGCAACGACTCCACACGCGTGGCTGCGCTGCGCTCGGGCGAGGTGGATTTCATCGCGCCCGTCCCTGTGCAGGACGTAGACCGCCTGAAGCAAGCCAACCTGAAAGTGATGACGGGCCCCGAGCTGCGCACCATTTTCCTGGGAATGGATCAGTCGCGCAACGAGCTGCTGTTCTCCAGCGTCAAAGGCAAGAATCCGTTCAAGGACAAGCGTGTGCGCCAGGCGTTTTATCAAGCTATCGATATCGAGAACATCAAGAGCAAGGTCATGCGCGGTGCAGCCACGCCCACCGGTAGCATGGTGGCACCCGGCATCAAAGGCTTTGTGGCTGATCTGAACAAGCGCTTGCCGTACGACGTGGAGGCCGCTAAGAAGTTGATGGCCGACGCAGGCTACCCGCAAGGCTTTGAAGTGACGATGAATTGCCCCAATGACCGCTATGTGAACGACGGCGAAATCTGTCAGGCCGTTGCGGCCAACCTCGCGCGCATCAACGTCAAGATCAATCTACAGGCCGAGACCAAGGGCACCTACTTCCCCAAGATTCTCTCGCGCAACACCAGCTTCTACCTCTTGGGCTGGACGCCGGGCACCTACGACAGCCACAACCCTCTGTATGCATTGATGAGCACGCCGGGTGAGGGCGGCCGCGGCCAGTTCAATCTGGGCAGCTACAGCAATGCCAAAGTGGACGAACTGACCAGCAAGATTGCCAGCGAAACCGATGATGCCAAACGCAACGCCATGATCCGCGAGGCATTCCAGATTCACTACGATGACATCGGCCATCTGCCGCTGCATCAGCAAGGCCTGGCGTGGGGCATGAAGCCGAGCGTCAACGTCGTGCAGTTGCCGGACAACTTTAACTTCTTCAAGTGGATCACTATCAAGAAGTAGCGAAGTTAAAGTTGCGGTGAAGGCTAACAACTGCCCGAAGGGCTTGTTATGCCGGAGCCACAATGAGACGTGGATTACTGTCAAGTAAGGCGTAAGTAGAAGTTGAAATTGCGGTGAAGGCTAACAACTGCCCGAAGGGCTTGTTATGCCGGAGCCACAATGA
>CAYSMM010000087.1:5206-8466 GCA_964432095.1 uncultured Burkholderiaceae bacterium
GACGTCTTCAAATAGATCATTATTAAGAAGCAGCGAAGTTAATGTAGCCACAATCAGACTGCATCAAGTCGATGAATGTGAAGTAGCCTCCCGCGCTGTGCCTTCTTAATGATGAGAGGGCGGCGTTGAGCAGATGTGGTGCTGCAACGCTTCTCGTCTGCTCCGCGCTGAATACAGAACATCGATGCATTTGTAAACCTTCAACATCATGGCAAGCACAACTCACACGCCAAGCTTTTGGGCACGGTTCTTTGACAGTGACGTGTGGCACAGCTTCAAGTCATCTCCAGTAGCGATCGGCGCTGCAGTTGTCGCGTTCATCTGCTTTTTCTGCGCAATGTTTGCCAACGTCGTGGCACCGCACAACCCGTTTGATCTGGCCACGCTGGAGCTCGGCGACGCACGCCTGCCGCCGGCATGGCAAGAAGGCGGCATGGCCAAGTATCTGCTCGGCACCGACGATCAGGGCCGCGACATTCTGTCGGCCCTGATGTACGGGACGCGTATCTCGCTTATCGTAGGCCTGATCTCGGTCGTGTTATCCGTGATCATCGGTGTGGCGCTGGGTTTATTGTCGGGTTATCTTGGCGGCAAGGTCGACACCTTCATCATGCGGGTGTGCGACGTGATGCTGTCTTTCCCGGCCATCTTGATTGCGCTGCTCATCGCCGGCGTGGGGCGTGCACTCTTCCCGCAGGCGCATGAGGGCGTGGCGTTCTCGGTGGTGATCATCGCAATCACGCTCTCGGGCTGGGTACAGTACGCGCGCACGGTGCGCGGCTCAACGATGGTCGAGCGCAACAAGGAGTATGTACAAGCCGCGCGCGTGATTGGCGTGTCCAACCTGCGCATCATGTTCAAGCATGTGCTGCCCAATGTGCTGGGGCCGGTATTCGTGCTGGCTACCATTCAAGTGGCCACGGCGATTCTGACCGAGGCCACGTTGTCGTTCCTAGGCATTGGTGTGCCACCCACGTCACCCTCGCTTGGCACGCTCATCCGCATCGGCAACGACTACCTGTTCAGCGGGGACTGGTGGATTACTGTCTTTCCGGGCGTGATGCTGGTGCTGATCGCGCTGTCGGTGAACTTGCTGGGGGATTGGCTGCGCGATGCGCTCAACCCACGCTTGAGGTAATGGAGAATTCTTGATGATGTTGCGTCATTTACTCGCGGTCGTTGCGTTGCTGCTGGCTGCTGGATCGCCCCTCGCTCAGGCCGACTTGCAGGAGCGCCAGGCGCTCGCCAAGCAGATCATTGATACGCAGTACGAGATCATGAATCCAGCCAAGCTGGGGCAAGACATGATGGTGGCGATGCGCGGGCAATTCGATGCCCTAATTGACAAGCCCGATCGCAAGCTCAGCCCTAGCACACGCATGCGTTTGGGCGCTATCTTCGAGGAAGAGGGCAAGGCGTTCATGACTTCCATGGAGCCGTATTACACCAAGCTGCGCCTGCGTCAACAAGCCTTGTATGCCGAGAGCTTTTCTGTGCAGGAGCTCACGCAGCTGCGGGACTTTACGGTTTCACCGGCTGGGCGGAAGAATCTCGAATTCACTTCCAAGCAAATGCCTACGATCATGGCTGAATTGATGCAAGACATGCAGCCAGCAGCACAGTCGTTTCAAAAGCGGCTCATGCAAAGAATCAATGAAGAAGGGTTGATCAAGTAGTCATGACTGCGCTTCTCCAAGTCAAAAACCTCAAGGTCGAGTTTCCTACTCGGCGCGGCACATTGCGCGCGATTGACGATGTATCGTTCGACATCGCGCCTGGCGAGATACTGGGCGTCGTTGGCGAGTCGGGTGCCGGCAAATCGCTCACGGGAGCGGCCATCATTGGTTTGCTGGAGCCTCCTGGCCGCATCTGCGGCGGGCAGATCGTGCTGGAGGGCCGGCGCATCGACAACCTGCCGTACGAGGAGATGCGCAAGATCCGCGGGCGTCAGATCGGCGCGGTGTTTCAAGATCCGCTCACCTCTCTGAACCCGCTCTATTCCGTGGGCCGGCAATTGATCGAGACGATTCAAACGCATTTGCCGATGAGCCAAGATGAGGCGCGCAAACGCGCCATCGACTTGCTCAAAGAGACGGGCATCCCGGCTGCCGAGGAGCGGATCGACCACTATCCGCATCAGTTCTCCGGCGGCATGCGGCAGCGCGTGGTGATTGCGCTGGCGCTGGCGGCAGAGCCCAAGCTCATCGTGGCTGACGAGCCCACCACCGCGCTGGACGTGAGCATTCAGGCGCAAATCATTCAGCTCATCAAGAAAGTGACGAAGCAGCACGGCGCGGCTTGCATGCTGGTGACACACGACATGGGTGTGATCGCCGAGACCTGCGACCGTGTGGCCGTGATGTATGCCGGACGCATCGTGGAGATTGGCCCAGTGGCCGATGTGATTCACCGCCCTAAGCACCCCTACACCGTCGGGCTGATGGGCTCGATTCCGAGCATCCAGGACAACCGCGAGCGCCTGCTGCAAATCGACGGCAGTATGCCGCGTCTCAACGCCATCCCCGCAGGTTGCGCGTTCAACCCACGCTGTCCCAAGGTGTTTGTACGCTGTAACCACGAGCGGCCCGAGTTGATTGATGCCGGTGCCACACTCGCCGCATGTTGGTTGCATGTTGAGAGTAAAGAGATGGCCGCGGCATGAACAGCACGACGACAACACTCGTACAAGTCCGCGATCTGGCCAAGACGTTTGACGTTTCTGCTCCCTGGCTCAACCGTGTGATCGAGCGCAAGGGCAGAAGCCTGCTGCATGCCGTGGACGGCGTGAGCTTCGATATCCCCAAGGGTAAAACACTCGCCTTGGTGGGCGAGTCGGGCTGCGGCAAAAGCACCGTCGCGCGATTGCTGGCCGGCCTTTATCAGCCGACCCGCGGCACAGTGATGTATGACGGCCACGACGTGCACGCCGAGCTCGCCAAGCACGAGGGCCGCAAGTTACGGCAGCGCATGCAGATGATTTTTCAGGACCCGTATGCCAGCCTCAACCCGCGTTGGAAGGTGGGCGAGATCGTCGCCGAGCCGTTGCGCGAGCACAAGCTACTGCCCACGAACGACGCAATCGTCGCGCGCGTGGGCGAGTTGCTCAAGCAAGTGGGCCTGGCCGCTGCCGACGCTGAGAAGTTTCCGCATCAATTCTCTGGCGGGCAGCGCCAGCGCATTTCCATTGCACGCGCGCTCGCTACGCAGGCCGAGTTTTTGGTGTGCGACGAGCCCACCTCCGCGCTCGACGTCAGCGTGCA
>CAYSMM010000087.1:8476-8891 GCA_964432095.1 uncultured Burkholderiaceae bacterium
CTCATGAAGGATTTGCAGCGCCAGCACGAGCTCACGTACCTCTTCATTAGCCATAACCTTGCGGTGGTGCATCATGTGTCCGACTACGTCGGCGTGATGTACCTCGGCCGGCTGGTGGAGCTGGCGCCGAAAGAGGAGCTGTTCAACAATCCGCAGCATCCGTACACGCGCATGCTGCTCGACGCGATTCCTGATATCAATGCTACCGGAAAATCACGTACACCGGTGCAGGGCGAAGTGCCCAATCCGCTGAACCCGCCGTCAGGTTGCGCATTCAACCCGCGCTGTCCGCTGGCCAAGGACCAGGGCGGCCGCTGCACCACGGTGCGGCCCGAGCTGCATCAGCACGGCAACGCCTCGGTGGCGTGTCATGCGGTGAGTGTGCAAACCGCTGAATCGGCGTAGCCTTAAGCGA
>CAYSMM010000088.1:0-8853 GCA_964432095.1 uncultured Burkholderiaceae bacterium
GCCGCGTGATGTCTCGGCCGCGCGCAGCATCGTCTGCATGTGTTTTGCTCGCAGGCAAGGCAAGCAGCAACGCAAACACCGCGGCCAGCAGTGTGCCCACCGCAGACATGGCCAGTGTTTCGAGTGAGGCCATTGCGAGCTTGCGCAAAAAGGCCGGTGATGTTTCGGGCGGGAAGAACTCAGCCACGAAGCGGCCCATACGTGCCAGCGCGTCGAGAGACAAAAACTGTGCCCACTGTAAATCTAGTGACCAGAAGCTCGCTGCCGTCAGCGCAATCAGCCCGGCAACGAACCAGCAAGCACGGCAGCGCGCGTCAAACAGAAGCCGCGGCAGCTTGTAGATTTCATTCGCCGGCGGTTCGTGGTGCATGGTCACGCCAGCTCCTTGCGCAGCCATGCGCTGGCGTAGTCGGCCAGCCAGACGAGTGCTACGAACACGATAAGCATGGTTGCCACCTCATCACCCTTGAACATTTTCATCGAGTTGTCCATCTGCTGCCCCAGACCCCCGGCACCGACGAAGCCCAGCACCACGGACGAGCGGATCGCGCATTCCCAGCGGTACACGGTGTAGCTCACCAGCTCGGGCGCGTTTTGCGGCAGCAAACCGTAGAAGAACGCCTGTAGCCGGCCCGAGCCATTGCGCAGCAGCGACTGTGTGGCATGCGTTTCGCCGCTTTCCAGAATCTCGCCGTACACCTTGCCCAGCATGCCGCCGTAAGTGAGCGCTATCGCCAGCACGCCCGCGGTGGGGCCGAGCCCAACCACGCGTACGAGAATGAGCGCCCACACCAGCTCCGGAATGCTGCGCAAAACAATCAATACCCAACGCAAGCACTGCCGAACGACGAGCGGCAGTGTCTTCATGCGACCCCGCGGCTGGCCAATACGTGAGATGGACAGCACACTGGTAGATAACAAACTCAAGGGCACTGCAATCAGTAGCGCCAGTGCAATGCCTGCTGTGGCGATTGCGACGGTGCGCCACGTCTCGCGCAGCACCATGATCAGGAAATCACTGCCGACAGCAGGTGGCACGAACTCGGCCAGAAAGCGCAGGGTGATGGCCAATGATCGTGACTCAAACAACACCCAGGGCTTGAACTCGGTGAGCACAAGCATGGGCCACAGCACAACCAGCGCCGCGCAAAACCAGAACACGCGGCGCGTCCATGCGGGGTCGCGCATGTGCGGTTGAGCGGCAAGGGTTGCGGTGTTCATGCAGAGTCAGCCGGCATCAGCAAATGGGATTAACGGCATGCAATGACCGTTGGCACTGCGGCCGGCGCATCGGTGGCTTCGGGCTCGGGCGCCGGGCCGGTGAGTTCATGCTCGCGCTGACGGTAAAGATCCTGCAGCAGCGCCTGGCTCACTTGCACAGCCGGAAGATCAAACGCCATCTCACCGTCGCGCAAGCCAATGATGCGCGGAAAGTTCTCGAGCGCCGCATCCACCTGATGCAGCGTCGTGACGAGCGTAACGCCACCCTCACGTGCCGTGGTGGTCAGCGTTTGAATGGCTTTGTGAGCACGAGTGGGGTCTAGCGCGGATAGCGGCTCGTCCACCAGCCATAACTCAGCCCGAGACAGCAACGCGCGTGCCAAGCCCACACGCTGGCGCTCACCCCCCGAGAGGCGGTCAACCCGCTCGAACAGCTTGTCTGCCAGATCAAAACGCTGCAAGGCCGTATGCGATGCCGCAATGTCGGCGGGGTAGATCAACGACTTCACACTCTCCCACAAACCCATGCCGGGCAAACGCGCAGCCATCAAGGTGGTAACCACACGCTGGCGGGGTGGCAGTGGGGGAGTCTGCGGTGCAAGAAACAGCTTTGCGCGCAACTTTTGTAATGCAGACGTGCTCAGGCTCCAGGGCTGCACGCCATTGAGCATCATCACACCGCTTACCGGTTTGAGTGAGCAAGCCAGAACATGCAGCAACGTGGTTTTGCCGGCGCCGGAAGGCCCGATCACCGCCACCTGCTCGCCACGTGCAACAGACAGGCTCAAACCTCGGACTGCGGGCTGCGCGCCGTTGCGCGCGGCGGGATGGACTGCATCGACGGACTCGAGTGCTATCTGCATGTTCTTTATACTTGTTTATGTATATGCATATTTCTTAAATACTAACTGCCAGAAAGGCATAATTACTTCAATGAGTATTAGCCTGCATCTGCTCAGCTCAGTAGCTTAGGGGCCTACCAGACCCTCATGGATTACTTCAACAAGCCTGCGCTGCGCGCTGCGGCCTCAATGCCTTTGTAATTGTCTGCCTTGGTCGGGATGTACCGAGTGGCGCGATTGAGGTCGAGTATCTCCTTACCCTCGGGCGTGGCGGGCGACAGCTTTAACAACGCCTGCATCACTTTGTCGCGCAGCGCGGCTGGCATGTCGGCATGCACGGCCCAGTTGTAGTTGTAGAACGGCGGCGTCGTGTAGAACACGTCTACGGCCTTGGTGTCCACCTTGTTCTCGCTCACGAACTTGCGCCACACGGTGATGTCGAGCGCGGCTGCGTCCACCTTGCCACTGGCTACCGATGCGATGGTGGCATCATGCGCGCCGCTGTAGGCCACGCGCTTGAAATCTTTGTCGGGGTCCAGGCCGGCTTGCAGCAAAAAGCTGCGCGGCATCAAGTGCCCACTGGTTGAGCTTTGCGAGCCGAAACTCACTTGCTTGCCTTTGAGGTCTTCCAGCTTCTTGATGCCGGAATTGGTTTGAGTGATGAATACCGAGTTGAACTTCTCGTCTTCGACGCGCTGCGCAATCGGCAGCACTTTACCGCCCGAGCGTACATTGGCCTGAACGAACGTAAACCCGCCGAACCACACCAGGTCTACCTTCTTGCTGACCATGGCTTCCACCGCTGCCGGGTAGTCGTTGACTGGGGTGAATTCCACTTTCATGCCCAACTCACGCTCTAGGTATTTGGCCAGTGGCGTGAACTTGCGAATCTGCTCTGTGGCAGCTTCCTCGGGAATGGTGGTGACGCGAAATACTTGTTGCGCATGGCTGAAGGCGCCAAAACCGATGAGCGCAACGCTCATCAGCGCCTTGAGCGTGCGCGATGCAGACAAACTGATCATGACGGCTCCTTTAAAAAATTGATCGGACCAGTGATATCCGGGCAGTAAACGGGCAATCGCTCTACTGCCACAAAGGTGACAGCAGACCCACGCCCATTCGCCACAGCTTGCTTCGAGCAGGCATACTAGACGAAAGTTCTAAACTTTGCATAAGCGCACCCACTACGCCTTAGCAGTTCACAACGGTGTCAACATCCGTTAGGCTCATCCGCACGTACTGGGAAATTTATTGCAACGAGTGTCGGCAAGAATGCCATAACCTATCGAGAGGGATTTGGATTTGAACGCACCGCGATTTGAGCCGCTGCGCGCGCCGCAGTTTTTTCAGCATTACCATGAAGACACAGCAGCCATCCGCGCTGAGCTTGCGGCCGGGTTGCTGGCGCCGCAGGCGCGCACCTCGCCCAAATATCTGTACGACACACTCGGCTCACGCCTGTTCGAGGCCATCACTGCGCTGCCCGAGTACTACCCCACGCGCACCGAGGCTGCGATCTTTGCCCAGCACTCCGGGGCCATGGCTGCGGCGATCCGCAACGCAACCAGGCGGCACACAACCTTGATCGACCTGGGGGCAGGCAATTGCGAGAAGGCGGCGTCGCTATTCCACGCGTTTGAGCCGGCGCAGTACGTAGCCGTGGATATTTCGGCAGAGTTTCTGCGGCAATCGCTGGAGTGCCTACAGCGGCAGTTTCCGGGGCTGGACATGGTGGGTGTGGGCATGGATTTTTCAGAGTCACTGACACTGCCCGACGAGGTGAACCCCGAAGGCCGCGTGTTCTTCTACCCCGGATCAAGCATCGGTAACTTCACGCCGCACGAAGCCGTGGCGCTGCTCAAGCGCGTACGCGCTGCATGTGACGGGTCGGGCGGCCTTCTCATCGGCATCGACATGGTCAAGGATACCGCCACACTGGAGGCAGCCTATGACGATGCGCTCGGCGTGACTGCCGCGTTCAACCGCAACCTGCTGCTGCACATCAACACCGTACTCGGCACCGATTTCGACATCAACGACTGGCGGCACGTAGGGTTGTTCAACGCCGCCGAGTCGCGTATCGAGATGCATTTGGAAGCCATGCAAGACGTGAGCGTGCGCGTCGGCTCACAAAGCCGCTACTTTGCTCAAAGCGAGCGCATCCATACCGAGAACTCCTACAAGTACACCCCTGAATCTTCAATTAGATTGCTAGAATCCGCTGGATACTCAAGTGTGCGGCGCTGGACAGACGAGCGTGGCTGGTTCAGTGTGTTGTTTGCGCAGGCATAAACGGGCCAGCCGCTCTCACAACCGCGTGCCTTTGGTGGACAACCTCCCCACCAGCACGCCCACCGCCAGCGCGCCTACGATCAACACCCATTCGGTGGGCGAGTTCAAAAACCCCTCCTTGCTTGGCATGGCCAAAGGCAGCGGCTCGCCCGCAATGGTTCTGAAGTCTGCCAGGCTGATCTGCGTCATTTGACTGGCCTGATTCAGGCCATAGACGCATACCTCGCCGCCGGGCAGCGCGCAAAACTGCTGCTTGGGGCAAGCCGTCAAGATGCTTTGCGGCACGCCCTCGCCGCACTTTGCGCCGGCACTTTTGAGCACCTGCAGGGTGACGTCCGGATGCTTGGTGAGCTGTTCGGGCATGACGGCCTCCTTGAGCGATCGATGGATAGTTTCAGCACATCTGCCGGGTGCGTCAACCTAGCTTAGTTTGCGCCTGACCTGAGGCGCACGTGCAGCAACGCATTCAGCAGTCATCGTGTCAACAGGCCCTAGGCAGCATGTGGTTTCTATAATGCTGCCAATGAATTTGCTGCGCGCCGCCTCCACCGTGTCTTTATGGACATTAGCGTCGCGCATCACCGGACTGGTGCGCGAGTTCCTCATTGCGTCCACCTTTGGCGTCAGCGTGTTCACCGACGCATTCAACGTTGCCTTCCGCATTCCCAATCTGTTGCGCCGGTTGTTTGGTGAAGGTGCGTTCAGCCAGGCGTTCGTGCCGCTCTTGGCCAGCGCGCACGCCACGCAAACCGCGCCTGAACAGCAGCGGTTTTTGAACGCCGTAGCCACGGTGCTGTTCTGGGCACTGGTCGTGCTAGCCATCATCGGTATCGTCGGCGCGCCGGTGCTGGTGTTCGTGCTGGCGTCTGGCCTCAAGGCAGGCGAGGGGTTCGACGACGCGGTGCTGATGACGCGCATCATGTTCCCCTACATCCTGTGCATGTCGCTGGTGGCATTCGCGGCTGGCATTCTCAATACCTGGAAGCACTTCACAGTGCCGGCGGCCACGCCAGTGCTGCTGAATCTGTCGATGATTGCTGCGGCGCTGTTTCTGGCCCGCCACTTCAACCCGCCGATTTACGCACTGGCCGTGGGTGTGATGGGCGGCGGCGTACTGCAACTGGCCGTGCAACTGCCGGCACTACGCCGGCACGCACAACTGCCGCGCGTGGGGCTGGATGTACGCGCCGCGTGGTACGACCCAGGCGTGCAAAGCGTCGTCAAACTCATGCTGCCGGCTACCCTGGGTGTGAGCGTCGCACAGCTGTCGATGATCATCAACACCCAGATCGCGTCGCACCTGCAAGCCGGCAGCATCACGTGGCTGAACCTGGCCGACAGACTGATGGAGTTTCCCACCGCGATGATTGGCGTGGCGCTTGGCGTGGTGCTGATTCCTAATCTCACGAAGGCGCACACACTCGGAGACACCGCGCGCTACAACGAGTTGCTGGACTGGGGCCTGCGTCTCGTGCTGCTGCTGGCGATGCCAGCCGGTGTGGCCCTGCTGATGTTTGCAGTGCCGCTGTCGGCTGCGCTGTACCACTACGGCGCGTTCAAGGCAAGCGACGTGACGCAAACCGCGCTGGCATTGTCGTGCTACGGCGTGGGCCTGGTCGGCCTGATCGGGGTGAAAGTGCTGGCGCCCGGCTTTTTTGCGCAGAAGGACATTGCCACGCCGGTAAAGATCGCACTCATCGTGCTGGCGGCCACGCAGTCACTCAACCTGCTGTTCGTCCCCTATCTACAGCATGCCGGGCTGGCGCTGGCGTTGGCCTGCGGCTCCCTGCTCAACGCGGGCCTGCTGTTGTTCGGCCTCAAACGCCGTGGCAGTTATGTGCCTCTGCCCGGCTGGCCCGCGTTTGCCGGTAGGGTGCTGCTGGCCAGTGCGCTGATGGGCGCGGCGCTTTGGGCCGCCACACACTACGTGGACTGGGTGGCCTTGCGCGCGCAGTGGGCGCTGCGGCTGCTGGCCCTGGGCGGCGTGATTGCCGCGTCAGCGGCTTTGTACTTTGGCACGTTGAGGGTGCTGGGACTCCGCCCGCAAAGTTTCATCAAGCGCGTGTAGTGTTGCTAGGTTGGGCTGTGGCGCGCTGCCAACTTTCGCTGCGGCGATATAGTGATGACATCGTGACGCTCAAACCGCCGACTCCGCAGCTTGACTACTTCGCAGCACTGGTGCGCGACGACCACGGCCTGCCGCTCACCGAGGCCGCGTTTGCGATTGCGCAGGACGCGCACCCGTCGCTGGATGTGCAGACCGAGCTGGTGAAGCTCGACGAGCTGGCCGCGCCACTCATCAAAGCCATCCCGAAAGATGCGCCTCCTGCGTACCGCCTGCGCGCCTTGCGGCAATACTTCTTTCAGCAACTCGGCTTCAAAGGCAACCGCGACCGCTACTACGAGCCCGCCAACAGCTACCTCAACAAAGTGCTGGAGCAGCGGCAGGGCATTCCCATCAGCCTGGCCGTGCTGTTCATCGAGCTGGCACATCAAGCCGGCCTGAAAGTGGAAGGGGTTTCGTTTCCCGGACATTTTCTGATGAAGCTGCCGGCGCAAAACGGTTTGATGCACGAGGTGATCATCGACCCCTTCACCGGTGGCGCTGAGACACGCGAAAGCGTAGAGAAGCGCATGCTGCATCAGCCGGGTAACCCGGCCGACGCACTGACCGTCGCGCTGTACCTGCAGTCGGCCACATCGCGCGACATTCTGGCGCGCATGTTGCGAAACCTGCAGAGCATTTACCGCCACCTCGAATCGTGGCGCAACCTGCTGGCCGTGCAGCAGCGCATGGTGATCTTGCTGCCCGACGATATTGCCGCGCTGCGCGACCGCGGCTACGCGCACTTGCGCGTGGGTGAGTTCGAGCAGGCGCGCGAAGACCTGCAAACCTATCTGCACAACAAACCTTATGCCGACGATGCCGGCGACGTGGAAGAGCAGCTGCAGTTGCTGCGCTGAATCAATTCCCCATATACTCCATATACTTATTAGACTTTACTGCCTATAAATAAAGCGGTAATAGCTGTATAGATACATGAGTATCAAGCGATAAGAACAACCATGAATACGCACTCGTCGCTGAATGAGCGGTGCAACTCGTGCGTATCGTGCATCTCACACAAGACTCGCCCTGCCGACAGCACGACTGCTGTCTGGCTTTTGAATCTAGCTTAGTCGTCATGCGCTCCTCGCGCGTCCCGCGTTCGTGTGACGCGGTAATCCGAGCTTGCACCTACTGTTTGAATGGCTCGGCCAAATTCAATTGGCCGCCATAACAGGGGAGCATGAAGATGAAAGTTTCAGTCAAATTGCCGGGCAGCCAGAACGCGCCGGCGCTCGCCGCGTTTGCATTTGACAAGAGCGGCACGCACATTGGCACGTTCGAGTTTCAAAAAGAACGTGCCGATATCGACACCAAGAAGGCCCGCATCGCGCGGGTGCTGATCGGCCCGGCCGAACTCGGCAAAGAGCGCGAGTTGAGCATTGCCATGCTGGAACGTGCACGTGCCTACGAGCCGGCGCAGCAATGGCAGGCCAAGCTCGACGCGGTAGAGCTGCTGCCGCTGCCTGAGCAATATCTGGATATCTGGAAATACTTTTGCCGGGTGCGCGGGCGCGTGGTGCGACCGGTCAACTTTTTCGGCTTTCATCTCACGCTACCGGTGTGCCGCGCGCGCGTGCATGTGTGCGAGGTCGATCCCATTCAGTTGGTCATCCCGCGTCTGCCCGAGCGCGAAATCTTTCGCCTGCGCGATGATTTACTCGACAAGCTGCGTAACCCGCCCATCCCCTTCCCCGAGCCCGAGCCTGAACCGGGCCCCTTCCCTGGCCCCTGGCCAGGCCCACGGCCTAGCCCGTTTGCTGTGCCGCTTGCTGCTGGCATGCAGGAGCTTGCACTGAACCCGCAACCGCTGCCGCCGCAGGAAATGCCGAGGCTGGCGCAGCACGCGATGAACCGGTCGCCCGCTGCAGAGGTGGCTTTTGACCCGCAGCCCGACCCGCCAGGTGACCGGCTGCCGCTCAAGCTCGACATCAAGCCGCAGCACATGCTGGCGCTGCGCTCTGATTCAGCGGCGCTGATTCGCAGCGCGCTGCTCGACAACCTGGAACTGGTGCGCCCGCTGATCTGCTACCTCAAGTGGCTGTGGCCGTTATTGCGCTGCGACGAGGTGCGCGTGGTCGATACCGACAACCAAGGGCGCTTCGATTTCCTGATGTTTTATCCGCCCAAGGGCGACGCGCCCGATCTGTACTTCTGGGTTGAGTACTTCATCGACGGCGCATGGCAAACCGTGTACCGCCCGTCCATGCATTGCCACACCTACTGGAACTATGTTTGCGGCACCGAGGTGACGATCACCATCACCCACCCGCGCGTGCCCGGCTGCTGGGCCACGCCTGGCATGTCCAGCTCGCTGCTTTTTTACGGCGTGGGCATCATTCCGGTAGAAGGCATCACCAACAATGGCTTTGCCGAAGGCGGCAACGGCGA
>CAYSMM010000089.1:0-8825 GCA_964432095.1 uncultured Burkholderiaceae bacterium
CGAAGAGGTGATCCGTGAGCATCCGGTGCTACTCAATCGCGCGCCGACGCTACACCGCCTGGGCATACAGGCGTTTGAGCCGGTGCTGATCGAGGGCAAGGCCATTCAGTTACACCCGCTGGTGTGCGCGGCCTTCAATGCCGACTTTGACGGTGACCAGATGGCCGTACACGTGCCGCTGTCGGTAGAGGCACAGATGGAAGCACGCGCCCTGATGCTTGCATCCAACAACGTGTTGTTCCCGGCGTCGGGTGAGCCGTCGATTGTTCCTTCTCAAGACGTGGTGCTGGGCTTGTACTACGCCACCCGAGAGAAGATCAATGGCAAGGGCGAGGGCATGATCTTCGCCGACATTGGCGAGCTGTTGCGCGCATTCGATGCACGCCAGGTTGAAATCACTAGCCGCATTTCCGTGCGCTTGACGGATTACGACAAGAACAAAGCGACCGGCGAGCTAACGGCGAAGACTAGCTTGGTGGAAACCACTGTCGGCCGTGCGCTGCTTTCGGAGATTTTGCCCAAGGGCATGCCGTTCTCTGCGCTCAACAAAGCGCTTAAGAAGAAGGAAATCTCGCGCCTGATCAACATGTCGTTCCGTAAGTGCGGTCTGCGCGACACGGTGATCTTTGCCGACCGTTTGCTGCAATCAGGTTTTCGTCTCGCAACGAAAGCCGGTATCTCCATTTCAATCAACGACATGCTGATCCCCGAGGAGAAGAACGCGATCATTGCGCGCGCCGAGAAGGAAGTAAAGGAAATCCAGACGCAATATTCACAAGGTCTGGTGACTCAGGGCGAGCGCTACAACAAGGTGGTGGATATCTGGGGTAACGCTGGTGACGAGATCGCCAAGGTGCTGATGAACCATCTGAAGACCGAAAAAACCACCGACCGCGGTGGTAAATCGGTAGATCAGGAAAGCTTCAACTCCATCTACATGATGGCCGACTCCGGCGCGCGTGGATCTGCTGCACAGATACGCCAGTTGGCGGGTATGCGCGGTCTGATGGCCAAGCCGGACGGCTCGATCATCGAGACGCCGATTACCGCCAACTTCCGCGAAGGCTTGAACGTTCTTCAGTACTTCATCTCCACGCACGGTGCACGTAAGGGCTTGGCTGACACGGCGTTGAAAACCGCCAACTCTGGCTACCTCACGCGCCGCCTGGTGGACGTGACGCAAGACCTGGTGGTGACCGAGGAAGATTGCGGCACTGGTAATGGTGTGGCTATGCGCGCCATTGTTGAAGGGGGTGAAGTGATCGAATCGCTGCGCGATCGCATCTTGGGTCGCGTTGCGGTGGACGACGTCGGGGATCCCGAAACGCGCGAGCTGATCTGCAAGGCGGGCGAAATTCTCGACGAGGATGCGCTTGACGCTATCGAGTCTGCTGGTGTGGACGAGGTGAAAGTGCGCACACCGCTGACTTGCGACACACGCTACGGTATTTGCGCCAAGTGCTATGGCCGCGATCTGGGCCGCGGCACACTCGTCAACGTGGGCGAAGCGGTCGGTGTGATTGCTGCGCAGTCCATCGGTGAGCCAGGCACGCAGTTGACTATGCGCACCTTCCACATCGGGGGTGCCGCATCGCGCGCAGCAGTGGCATCGAGCATCGAGACCAAGAGCAACGGCGTGGTGCGCTTTACCGCCACCATGCGCTACGTGACCAATGCCAAGGGTGAGCAAGTGGTCATCACCCGCTCAGGCGAGGTGTTGATTACCGACGATCACGGCCGTGAGCGCGAGCGTCACAAGGTGCCGTACGGTGCTACTTTACTGGTGAAGGACGGCTTGCAGGTCAAGGCCGGCGCGCAATTGGCAAGCTGGGATCCGCTGACGCGCCCCATCATCACTGAGTACGGTGGCCGCATCCGCTTTGAGGGTGTAGAAGAGGGCGTGACCGTGGCCAAGCAGACCGATGAGGTGACGGGTCTGTCCACGCTGGTGGTGATCGACGCCAAGAAGCGTGGCACCAAAACCGCGCCGCGCCCGCAGGTCAAGCTGATCGGCACCGACGGCAAAGAGGTGTGCATTGCGGGTACTCAAAACCCGGTGACCATCGGCTTTCCGGTGGGCTCGCTCATCCAGGTGCGTGATGGTCAGGACGTGGCGCCCGGCGAGGTGCTGGCGCGTATTCCGCAAGAGTCGCAGAAGACGCGTGACATCACCGGCGGTTTGCCGCGCGTGGCCGAGCTGTTCGAAGCGCGTTCACCCAAAGATGCCGGCATGTTGGCCGAGGTTACGGGCACGGTGAGCTTTGGCAAAGAGACCAAAGGCAAGA
This sequence comes from uncultured Burkholderiaceae bacterium, assembly GCA_964432095.1. Lineage (GTDB taxonomy): Bacteria > Pseudomonadota > Gammaproteobacteria > Burkholderiales > Burkholderiaceae_C > CAYSMM01. The sequence continues at coordinate 2,286 of CAYSMM010000089.1, forward strand.
CGCGTCTCATCATCACCGATCTTGACGGCAACCACAACGAGTTGATGGTGCCTAAAGAGAAGAGCATTCTCGTGCACGAGGGCCAGGTGGTGAACAAGGGCGAGCTAATCGTGGACGGCCCGGCTGAACCGCAAGACATCCTGAGGCTGCTGGGTGTGGAGGCGCTGGCACGCTACATCGTGGACGAGGTGCAGGATGTGTATCGCCTGCAGGGCGTGAAGATCAACGACAAGCACATCGAGGTGATCGTTCGTCAGATGCTGCGCCGCGTAGAGGTGATCGACGGTGGCGACAGTACCTACATCACGGGCGAGCAAGTCGAGCGCTCCGAAATCCTACAGGAGAACGACACGCTGCACGCTGCCGGTAAACGCCCTGCGACGTACCGCAACGTCCTGCTGGGGATCACCAAGGCATCGTTGTCGACCGACAGCTTCATCAGTGCCGCGTCCTTCCAGGAGACTACGCGTGTGCTGACCGAGGCGTCCATCATGGGCAAGCGCGACGACTTGCGCGGCTTGAAAGAGAACGTCATCGTCGGCCGCCTGATTCCTGCAGGCACCGGTCTGGCGTATCACAAGGCTCGCAAGGACAAGGAGATCAACGACGAAGCCGAGCGCAAGGCCATCGCACTGGCCGAGGCCGAGGCCGCTTTCGACATGTCGCAAGCCTCAGGGGGCGCAGCGGCGGATGGCGAAGCGTCGTCGTCTGACGCCGAGCAACCTGCCGCTGAGTAAGCCGCCTTGCTGCTGCGGGCTGCAAGTTGCCGCCCGTCAGCAACACATCACCCTGTACAACCCCGCGCTGGCGTAGGCCTCGCGGGGTTTTTTATGCTGCCTGTGGGCTGCACTACGCCAGCCTCACATGCAAACTTGTGCTAGCAGCGCTAAAGTGAGCGCTGTTCGCAAACATCTGCGAGGTTCATATGAAGTTTTCTATCATCAAGCTATTTGTGTTTGCCGCCTCAATACTGTTGGGTGCCTGCTCTACGCAACACACCCGCACGGTGGAGGGCGTCAGTGGCGTCATGCTGGGTGGCTATGACCCGGTGACGTATTTCGAAAAACCTAAGCCCGAGATGGGCAAGGCGTCGCTGCAAGCTAAGGGGCAGTACGGCACTTACTTTTTCACTACCGAGCAAAACCGCAGCAAGTTCATCGCCAACCCCAAGCAGTGGGAGCCGGAGTTTGGTGGCCACTGCGCCGACGGCATCGCCTATGACATCAAGACGCCGGGCAACCCGCTGGTGTACGAGGTTGCCAACTCCAAGAGCCGTGGAAAAAAGCTGTTGATCTTTGGCGGCACCACTGCGCACAAATATTGGGCCGTGCATCGCGCGCAGCAATGGCACCGCGCCGACCGCTACTGGAGCGCAGGGCTCGGCAACAAGACGACCTGGTTGAACAATTACTACCGCTGGACGATAGGCCGTGTCGATCACTATCAAACCACCGAGCAAGTCAACGAAGTGCTCAAAGGCTTGGGCGAGAACCCGCCGCCGTTTTGTGACTGCGAGTAGCGGCTTTGTGCTATGCAATCAGCATTAGCTAATGATACTGCTATAAGTAATGTATCATTGCTGCTCTACGAGAGTCTAGTAATGGCATTATAGGGGGTAGAGTATCGATCTCATGAAAGCTGCTACCCATGTCCAAACCGCTGAGGCTCATTTGATAGCCTGCCAGTGAATTGCCCTGAACCCTCGCCTTGCAGTACGCGATCCTCTGCAAGGCGGTGGCGGGTAATACCTGCATCTGCTTCAATCGCGCCAAGCTCGTCGAGCATCTAGCCAGTTAGCGATGGCGTCAGCCGCATAGTTTCTTGATACGACCCTGCTGTCATGGAGGCGTGTCGCCCAGATGAAGTAGGGGAGTAATGGTTGCCTGTGTAGTTGCTCAGGTCCAGGTCCTCGGCTTGCGTCACCCGGGAATGAAGTAATTCTTCCCTGTCCGCTTTTCCGCATAGGTTGCTTTACATCGTTGTGCGGCGTTCCTCAGTGGTACCGGTCCGACCACGCAGTATCAATCCGGCTGCAAAACTGACCCAAAAACCAAGGGATAACCCGATTGCGCGGCAGAAATTACCTGCGGTGTGGCCTCATTTTCGACGATTCAGGGCAGCTTTTGTGCACTTTGTCGCAATCGGCTCGAAAGCCGCCGTCGGCCTGCCTAAAGTTCGGTCAACAGCAAACGATGCTGGATTTTCTGAAAGACTAAACGAAAGGGGCATTGAAATGACAACACTTGATACCAAAGGCTTTGCGGTAGTAGTAGGCGCTAGCTTCATTGCGGCGATCGGCGCATTCGGCGGCTCCATCGCCAGCCTGAGCGCAGAACCCGAACTGGAGGTTCGCCGCGCCGAGCCCATCGTCGTGACGGCCAAGGCGGAGCCGCTTGAAATTCGCCGCGGCGAAACCGTCATCATCACGGCTAAGCGCACAGCACCCGCAGTGGCGGCTTCCAACCTGAACGCGGGGGGTCGCGCCGCAATGTTGAGCTTCCCCGGCCGGGAGGGCCTCTAAGCAGCCCGTCGAGGAAGCACCACCGGCAGCAGCGCCGGTTGGCCTCGCGGTCTGCCCCTTCTGCGAGGGCTGACCCAGCCGCAAAAACAAAGCCGCCTCCGGGCGGCTTTGTCATGGGTGCCCCGATGCCTCCTATGGAGAGGTGCCACTAAACCGAGCCGCAATCTCCTTCAGTCAGAACCGCGACATTGACGCAGGCGCTGCCTCGGGGTAAACTAGCAGGCTCTCTGGAGAACTTTGTTGGCGCAGCTGCGCCGCCTCAGGTTCGCCTGCGCTCTTTGGTCTGCAAGCCGCTCGCATTGTCGCGGGCATGCTCGGGCAGTCGCGCGGTGTACTCGTGGCAGTCAGCGCGGCAGACCAACCCCTCACCAGATATGAATTTGCAGCTTTGGCAGCGATTGCGCATCTTGCGCTATGGCACAACGCTGCGGGTTTGATATTTCCATCTAGGACGAATAATGCCAACCATCAATCAACTTGTGCGCCAAGGCCGCACGGCAGACCGGGTGAAGTCCAAGAGTCCGGCCCTGCAAAACAGCCCGCAGAAGCGAGGCGTATGCACCAAGGTGTACACCACCACGCCCAAGAAGCCGAACTCCGCGCTTCGTAAGGTTGCCAAGGTGCGCCTGGTCAACGGTTACGAAATCATTTCGTACATCGGCGGCGAGGGCCACAACCTGCAAGAGCACAGCGTGGTGCTCGTGCGCGGCGGTCGTGTGAAAGACTTGCCCGGCGTGCGCTATCACATCGTGCGTGGCTCACTCGACCTGCAAGGTGTGAAAGACCGTAAACAGGCGCGCTCCAAGTACGGCGCCAAGCGTCCCAAGAAGGCCTGATTTCACGGCTGCGTACGGCCTGAAATAGGTGGGTCACATTCTTTGAGTGTGATTCAGTGGCCGTGCCGCAGTCGTTTTGGTTTTGTCAATACAGCGACGCCCCATCAACCGGGCTAGCTGAGTAAGTGATGGGTATGAAGCTGCCCATCGTGTGCCGCGCCAAAAGCACGGCCAACTGAAGTAAGAAAGGAAAGAGGACATGCCTCGTCGTCGTGAAGTAGAGAAGCGGGAGATTCTTCCCGATCCCAAGTTCGGCAATGTTGAAGTTGCCAAGTTCGTGAACGTGTTGATGGACAGCGGTAAAAAATCCGTGGCCGAGCGCATCGTTTATGGCGCATTTGCCTCCATCGAGGAAAAGGCCAAGAAGAACCCGCTCGAGGTATTTGCGACGGCCATCAACAACGTCAAGCCCGTGGTGGAGGTCAAATCCCGCCGTGTGGGTGGTGCCAACTATCAGGTGCCCGTGGAAGTTCGCCCCAGCCGCCGCCTGGCATTGTCGATGCGCTGGATCCGCGAAGCTGCCAAAAAGCGTAGCGAAAAATCCATGACCGCCCGCCTGGCCAATGAGTTGATCGAAGCCGCAGAGGGACGTGGTGCCGCGATGAAAAAGCGCGACGAAGTGCACCGCATGGCGGACGCGAACAAAGCCTTCTCGCACTTCCGCTTCTAATCGGGCGGTTTGCGCGGGCCTGATGCTGCGTTGCAGTCCGCTCTCTGTACGTTTTGTACAGCTTTGCGGCCTGCGCCTTGCCTCACGCCCACTCGCCTGCGCCCGATTCGTTCGTGGCGTGCAGGCACTGTGTAGGTTGAAAGTTTGAGATTTATTGATACTGCTTTGTGTATATAGTCATTACTGCTCTAAAGCAGAGCGGTAATGGCATAATAGTGTTAGCAGTATAGAAGAGTTTGTGATTGATCGTTGTGATCGATTCGTAATCGATTTTTAGTTCGGAGTGACACCATGGCCCGCAAGACCCCGATTGAGCGCTACCGCAACATCGGCATTTCCGCGCACATCGACGCTGGTAAAACCACGACCACCGAGCGCATCCTGTTTTACACAGGCGTAAACCATAAGATTGGCGAGGTGCATGACGGTGCCGCGACGATGGACTGGATGGAGCAGGAGCAAGAGCGCGGCATCACCATCACCTCTGCTGCCACTACCTGCTTCTGGAAGGGCATGGATTTGTCCTTCCCAGAGCATCGCATCAACATCATCGACACCCCAGGCCACGTGGACTTCACTATCGAGGTCGAGCGCTCCATGCGCGTGCTCGACGGCGCGTGCATGGTGTATTGCGCCGTGGGCGGTGTGCAGCCGCAGTCTGAGACAGTTTGGCGTCAGGCCAACAAGTACAAGGTGCCGCGTCTGGCGTTCGTCAACAAAATGGACCGCACCGGTGCCAACTTCTTCAAGGTCTATGACCAGATGAAGCTGCGCCTGAAGGCCAACCCCGTGCCGCTGCAAGTACCCATCGGCGCCGAAGAAAACTTCAAAGGCGTGGTGGACCTCATCAAGATGAAGGCCATCAAGTGGAACGAAGCCGACCAGGGCATGACCTTCGAGTACCAGGACATTCCAGCCGATCTATCCGCGACTTGCAAAGAGTGGCGCGAGAAGCTGGTTGAGGCGGCCGCCGAGTCCAGCGAAGAGCTGATGAACAAGTACCTCGAAGAAGGTGACTTGAGCGAGGCCGAAATCAAGGGAGCGATCCGAGCGCGCACCATCGCGGGCGAAATTCAGCCCATGCTGTGCGGCAGCGCGTTCAAGAACAAAGGCGTGCAGGCCATGCTCGACGCGGTGGTCGAGTTCATGCCCTCGCCGGTGGACATTCCCCCGGTCGCCGGCGAAGACGACAACGACAAGCCCACCACCCGCAAGGCTGAAGATGGCGAGAAATTTTCTGCGCTGGCGTTCAAACTGATGACCGACCCGTTCGTAGGCCAGCTCACGTTCGTGCGTGTGTACTCCGGCGTGCTGACCAAGGGCGACACGGTGTACAACCCGGTGAAGGGCAAGAAAGAGCGCATCGGCCGTATTGTGCAGATGCACGCCAACAACCGCGAAGAGATCGAAGAGATTCGCGCTGGCGATATCGCTGCATGCGTGGGTTTGAAGGAAGTGACCACCGGCGACACACTAAGCGACCCCGACGCCATTGTCACGCTGGAGCGAATGGTGTTTCCTGAGCCCGTCATTTCACAGGCTGTTGAGCCCAAGACCAAGGCTGACCAAGAAAAAATGGGCCTGGCACTGCAACGTCTGGCGCGCGAAGACCCGTCGTTCCGCGTTGCCACCGACGAAGAGTCCGGCCAGACCATCATCTCCGGCATGGGTGAGTTGCACCTGGAGATCATCGTCGACCGCATGAAGCGTGAGTTCGGCGTCGAGGCCAACGTCGGCAAACCGCAAGTGGCCTACCGCGAGACCATCCGCAAAACCGTGGAAGCCAGCGAAGGCAAGTTTGTGCGTCAGTCCGGCGGCAAGGGCCAGTACGGCCACGTCGTGCTCAAGATCGAGCCCAACGAAGTGGGTAAGGGCTATGAGTTCGTCGATGCCATCAAGGGTGGCGTGGTGCCGCGTGAATTCATCCCCGCGGTGGACAAAGGCATTCAGGAGTCACTCAACTCTGGCGTGCTCGCGGGTTACCCGGTGGTGGACGTCAAGGTCACGCTGCACTTTGGCTCGTACCACGACGTGGACTCCTCCGAGATGGCGTTCAAGATGGCCGCATCCATGGGCTTCAAGGACGGTTGCCGCAAGGCCAACCCGGTGATTCTTGAGCCGATGATGGCAGTGGAAGTCGAAACACCAGAAGACTACGCCGGCAACGTGATGGGCGATTTGTCCTCACGCCGCGGCATGGTGCAAGGCATGGAAGACATGGCTGGCGGTGGCAAAGCCATCAAGGCCGAGGTGCCGCTGTCGGAGATGTTTGGCTACTCCACCACGCTGCGCTCGATGTCGCAAGGCCGCGCAACATACACCATGGAGTTCAAGCATTACTCCGAGGCGCCGCGCAATGTGCAAGAAGCGATCATCTCCGCCCGCGCGAAGTAAGCGGTGCGATCGCATCACGATTTATTAAACCGTTTGATATTCGCTCTTTAGATTGAGGAACACGAAATGGCAAAAGGCAAATTTGAGCGTACCAAGCCGCACGTCAATGTGGGCACGAT
>CAYSMM010000090.1:0-8744 GCA_964432095.1 uncultured Burkholderiaceae bacterium
CGTGCCGCCATTTGCTAGCACTGCGTCGGCGGTCGTACCCATCAAGCCAACTGCGCCGCCGCCGTAGATCAAGCGTAAACCTCTGGCAGCTAGCAATTGCCCTAACGCATTTGCCGCATCTACATAGTCGTTAGTAGCTCCAAGGCTTGAGCCGCAATATACGCATACTGATTTCATTGCAGATAATTCTTATAGAGAATAGTCACCCAAGTCAGAACCATTATGACGAGCGCCACGAACACCGCAGCACTGCCTAGATCCTTGGCACGTTTTGACAAATGGTGCCGCTCAAAGCTGATACGGTCAATCGCTGCCTCGACACTTGAGTTGAGTAACTCTACGATCAAAACCAGTAGCACACTGCTAACTAGCAGGACACGCTCAATGATATCGACTTGAATCAATAAGGCGGCAGGAACAAGAATAGCCGCAAGCCAGATCTCTTGCCGAAATGCATCTTCGTGACGATAGGCGAGCTTGAAACCGTCAACGGTATTCAGTAGCGCTTGCCAGATACGGCGCAGCCCGGTTTTTCCTTTGAAGGGGCTTTCTTGGTTTTGCATAGGTTTGTCTCGCTGCAATTGCAGCGAGGATTGCTGCGAGTACTGCAGCGCATAAGTCTAGCTCTGCTCATGACTTATCGCTGGATAACGGCAAGGTGCCGTAGCATCAGGTCGGCGCTGGCTCGCCAGCTGAACTGCTCGGCGTATTGCCGTGCAACCGGCCTTGGAATAGTGAGAGCGCGCTCGCAGGCACGTTGCAAATCCTGGTCTAGCGCGCCAGCAGGTGATTCGCCGATGACGTCGAGCGGTCCCGGAACAGGGTATGCCGCTACAGGTGTGCCACATGCCAGTGCCTCGAGCATCACCAGTCCGAATGTATCGGCCTTGCTGGGGAACACAAACACATCTGACGAGGCATAGGTGCGCGCCAGTTCATCCTGATCAAGCACACCACGAAAATTGATCTCTGGGTAGCTCGCTTTCAGTTTTTCCAGAATCGGACCGACACCCACGATCCATTTACTTCCAGGCAGTTCGAGTTTGCAGAACGCTTCGATGTTTTTCTCCACCGATGCGCGACCCACGAAAAGCCAGCGCGGACGCGCTGTACCGAGGACATCTACAGATATAGGTGCAAACTGATTCGTGTCTACGCCGTGCGTCCATGCAACTGCATTCGCAAAGCCGCGTGACCGCAGCTCTCGCGCAACTGCTGGCGTGGGTACCAGCATGGCACTTGAGGGGCTGTGGAAGCGACGCACCACGGAGTAAGCCCAACTGAGGGGCAGCCGTGTATAGCCGTTGATGATCTCAGGGAATTTGGTGTGGTAGGCCGTTGTGAACGGATGCTTGTTCTTCATGCACCACCTGCGCGCTGCCCAACCTAACGGCCCCTCGGTGGCGATATGTATGGCATCAGGCTCTAGTGCCTGCAGACGTTTGCTCATCCCTCGGTAAGGCAGCAGTGCAAGCTCTATTTCTGGGTAACCTGGGCAGGGTACTCGCCGGAACAGGTAAGGATGGATGGTATGGACTTCGTGGCCCATCTGCTCCAGTTCACGGATTACACACTCCTGAGTGCGGACCACGCCATTAACCTGCGGCTTCCAGGCATCAGTGACGATGGCGATTCTCATCGTGCCAACTTGGTGTGGTTACCCGCAGCTACGCGATCGCATTCCTGCTGCGCAGCCGACGCCGTTGACCTGCGGCTTCCAGGCATCGGTGACGATGGTGACTCTCATGTGGCCGCAAGTGCAGTTTGTGTTGTTGCTGCACCCGCAACGGCTTGGCGCACCAAGTCATTGATCTGCAGCAGACGGATACTTCCGTCAAAGTCCTCAATCAGCGCAGTGCAGCTTTCTACCCAGTCACCGCAGTTGTGATAGGTTACGCCATGCAGGGCGCGAATCTCTGCCTTGTGAATGTGGCCGCAGATCACACCCTGGCATTGGCGCTCACGGGCCTCCAGTGCCAGCGCACGCTCAAAGCTATCGATATAGGCTACAGCGTTTTTGACCTTCTGTTTGAGAAACAGCGAGAGCGACCAATACGGCATGTTGAAGCGGCGCCTCACATGGGCCAGCCAGTTATTGAGTTTGAGGGTGAAGAGATACAATTCGTCCCCCAGCTTGGCTAGCCACTTGGCACACTGAATCACGCCGTCGAGGTGGTCGCCGTGAATCACCCAGATACGACGACCGTCAGCAGTCACGTGAACATGCTCGTCCACCACTTCGATACCGCCGAAGTTCAGTCCCAGGAATTGCCGAGCAAACTCATCATGATTGCCGGCCACAAACACCACGCGTGTGCCTTTGCGTGCTTTGCGTAATAGCTTTTGCACCACGTCGTTGTGTGTTTGCGGCCAGAACCAGCGCCTCTTGAGTTGCCATCCGTCGATAATGTCGCCCACCAGGAAAATTTCCTGTACCTGAACATGCTTGAGCAGCAGTAGCAACTGCTCTGCCTTGCACTCGCGTGTGCCCAGGTGCACGTCAGAAATCCATAAGGTGCGGGCTGTGATGGTGCGGGGGCCGTCGCCTGCGCTCTCGTCGTTGGCGCTGCGTTTATCGTCAAACTGTGCGCTCGTGCCAACTGCCCAGCGTTTGAGAATCGCGTGGCTCATCATTGGAACACTCCTGTTTTACCTGGAGTTTCTCAACCGAGTGTGACGCGTGAGTGACTGAAATAAGAAGTTTTATTACGGCGTAGAACCCTGCGCTCCGTTTGCCTAAGCAGCTTGATCGGGCCGGGCATCGACGAGACGTGTGCCCGCGGCAAGGTCGTGCAAGAACTGCCGCTCGGGTGCAAACCGCGCAAGCAGCGCCCACAGCATCACGTTAAGTAGCATCGGCAGCAGCAGGGCGCCGCCCTTCAGGCTGCTGTACCACGCCACCGCCAAGCCCGGCACAAACCAGACGTAGCACAGCACATAGCGCAGCAGTGCACGCCCCTGGCCGAGCGGCTTGCCAGAGGCCGACACCACTCGGATATGCCATGCCTTCATCGCGACGGTTTGGCCGCCATGTGTCCAGAACCAAACGAAATAAATGCCCAGCACCAGAAACAAGAACCCCTGCAATTCAGTGCGCAATTGCAGCGCATGCTTTTGTTGAGTGAGTGTGGAAAACAGCCAGCCGGTGATCATGACCACACCAAAAAGCAGCATGCCCTCATACACAAACGCGGCCATGCGCCGCCAGATGGACGGTACGGTGGGCTTCGCTTCAAGCAAGAGTGCGGAAGACTCGGTCATGTGGCGCATGCTACCTGAGCGCTACGCTCAACATGCTGGGCGCTTTAGCGCTTGGATGCGGGTGGGATGGGTTCGGTAAGGGGAAGAAGCGTATTGGGATCAACCAAGCCGGGTGCCGCCACGACGCGTGGCTTGCCTTGGCTGTGGAACTGCTGCGGGCGCAGGGCCTGGCGCAGCACCACAGGGGGTTGCTGGGCGTTGGTGCCCTGTGCTGCGGGAAGAGCGGGACGCGGAACCGGCGAGTTTGCGCGGCGCTGCTCGACCTGCGAGTGCAATTCCACGCGCTGCTCAACCGGCAACTGCTCGTAGCGGCTCCACTTTTCGTTGCGTGCCTGCGATTCGACTTTGCGCACTGCTTTGAAATTCTCGCGGGCGCGCTGGCGCTCCTCGGGGGTGATGATCACCCACGCCTGCATGCGCTCGTGCATGCGCGCCTGCTGGTCAGGGGAGGCTTGGTGAAACCGCTCAGCCAGCGCCAGCATCTTGCGTTGGCGGGCACCGTCCATGCTGGCCCATTTACCTTGCAGAGGCTTGAGCGCGATTTGCTGCCGCTCTGTGAGGCTGCTCCAGTTGCGCTGTGGCAGTGGCCGCGCTGATTTGACCGTAGCGTTCTGAGCGGCGGTCGTGTTGGGTGAGACGTTAGATACCTGGGCATGTACAACCGCTTTGCTGCACATTAAAAGGCAGAACGCGGTAAGTACAGGAGTAAGTATCAAATGCTTTAGGTTCATTAAGGCTTGCTCATTCGCTGATTCATTTGCCTATTCGGCAGCACTTTCGGACTTCACGAATGCGGTAAAGCCGGAATCCAGAAACGCTACGGGCGGTAACTCGTCGGCCAGTACTTCGGCGTCCAACTCGGACTGCATCAGCGCTTCGAAATCCAGGGGCGGCTCATCCACCTGGCTTTGTAACGTCCATAAACCCGCCAGTAGTGCGAGCAGCGGCAAGGCGTAGCTCAGACGTTGCAGCCAGCCCGCAGATTCGCCAAATCCAGCGCCGCTTGCCGACGCGCTACCGTCGGCGTTGATTGATACATTCAGACCCTTGGCGGTTTCACCGGCCGCCAGTGAGGCCGTGACGCGTTTCTTGCGGGCCACAGCCTGGTAGCGCGCAGCCTTGAGTCGCTCTTGAATGTCATGCGGCAGCGCGCCTGCAGATTCGTTGATGCAGGCGGCGACCTTGTAGGCGTAACGGGCCTCGACCGCTTCGCGGGAGGCCGCATGGGTATTGCTGATACGCGGTTTCATAGCTCGATTCCTTTGGCCTTGAGCGCTTTGGCCAATGCGTGGGTGGCGCGGGAGCAGTGTGTTTTGACGCTGCCTTCGCTGCAACCCATGGCTGCGGCGGTTTCAGCCACGTCCATTTCTTCTAGGTAACGCAGTAAAAACGCCTCTCGTTGACGGGCCGGCAGCTTTTGTATCTCTTCGTCGATCTGCTCGAGCACCTGCGCCCTGCTGTAGGAGTCGGCGGCGCTTTCGGTGCCTGAGGCGGCCTCGTCGATCATCTCCAGGCTTTCTAGCAGGTCGAAGTCGCCGTCTTCGTCGGTGTGCTCGAAGTCCGAGAATGAACTCATCACCGACGACTTGACCTTCTGGCGGCGGAAATGGTCGTTGATGGCATTGGACAGAATGCGCTGAAACAACAGTGGCAGCTCGGCCAGCGGCCGGTCGCCGTACTTCTCCGACACTCGGATCATGGCTTCCTGCACCAAGTCGAGCGCGACTTCTTCGTCGCGTACTGCGAAGGCGGCGCGCTTGAAAGCGCGCTTTTCTACAGCGGCAAGGAAATCTGCGAGTTCTTTGTCAGATGCCATTGGGTGTTGCTGGCAGGGCGGGCTGGCGAAACGGCTTGTGCCGAGATACGTAAGTAGCCTGCCTGATCAATGCGTGGTGCAAAGAGAGTTTATTGTTGTATCCCAAGGGCGGCTGTGAGGGCCGCAGCGTGGCCCAAACCATTTGGGCCCTAACTGCGGCGCATTATCGCACTGGCAGGCCCAGTATTGGCTGGCTGTGTTGCACTGCGGTATCATATGGGTGTAATTGCTACTGAGTCTTATCAAATGCGCCCTACAAGGGTGCGGCTTTTAGGACGCGCGGCTTCACATGCGCCTCAAAAGGGCGGCAAGAGAAGCACCAATCGAATTTCGTTAGAGAAATTACCGAGAGGTTGAAAAATGGAAATCTCAAGCGCGGAGCGCAAGGCAGCAGCCTTGGTTCCTTCGTCTTCAGCGGCCGACGGCCACAATGCCACCCAAGGCACCATGATCGGTGCCGAGATCGTGGTGCGATGCCTTCAGGAAGAGGGCGTCAAGTACCTTTGGGGCTACCCCGGCGGGGCCGTGCTTCATCTGTACGACGAGCTCTACAAGCAAACCACCATCGAGCATGTATTGGTGCGGCAAGAGGCTGCAGCCGTGCATGCGGCAGACGGTTATGCGCGTGCCACGGGCGAGGTGGGTGTCGCGCTCGTCACCAGCGGCCCGGGCGTGACCAATGCCGTCACCGGCATTGCCACGGCCTACATGGACAGCATTCCCATGGTGATCATCACCGGCCAGGTACCCACGCATGCCATTGGGCTGGATGCTTTCCAGGAGTGCGACACGGTAGGCATCACGCGGCCCATCTGCAAGCACAACATCCTGGTGAAGGATGTGCGCGACCTGGCCTTGTCGATGAAAAAGGCGTTTCACATCGCCCGCACCGGCCGCCCGGGCCCGGTGGTGATCGACATCCCCAAGGACGTGACCAAGGCGCCACACGCGTTTCACTACCCCAAATCCATCGAGTTGCGCTCTTACAGCCCGGTGCACAAGGGCCACAGCGGGCAGATCCGCAAGGCCGTTAAGCTGCTGCTGGAGGCCAAACGCCCTTATGTCTACACCGGTGGCGGCGTGATTCTGGCTGACGCGAAAGACGAGTTGCGGACCTTGGTGCGCAAGCTCGGTTACCCCTGCACCAACACCTTGATGGGCCTGGGCGCGTACCCTGCGAGCGATCCGCAGTTCCTGGGCATGCTGGGCATGCACGGCACGATAGAGGCCAACTACACCATGCAAAACGCTGACGTGGTGTTGGCCGTTGGCGCGCGGTTTGACGACCGCGTGATCGGCAACCCCAAGCATTTTGCGCAGGTAGCACGCAAGATCATCCATATCGACGTCGATCCGTCATCGATCTCCAAGCGTGTGAAGGTGGACATCCCCATCGTCGGTGACGTCAAAGAGGTACTGACCGAGATGCTGTTGCAGATCGACGAGCAGCAATTGTCGCCCGACAAGGACGCGCTCAACGCCTGGTGGGCGCAGATCAACGAGTGGCGCAAGCGCGACTGCCTGCGCTACGACAAGAGTGAGCAGGTGGTGAAGCCGCAATTCGTCATCGAGACCTTGTGGAACCTCACCAAGGACAAAGAAACCTACATTTGCTCCGACGTCGGCCAGCACCAGATGTGGGCTGCGCAGTTCTACCGGTTCGACGAGCCACGCCGCTGGATCAACAGCGGGGGCCTGGGCACCATGGGCGTGGGCCTGCCGTATGCCATGGGCATCAAGCTCGCCAAGCCTGAAGCTGAGGTGTTCACCATCACCGGCGACGGCAGCATCCAGATGAACATCCAGGAGCTGGCGACCTGTCTGCAATACAAAACACCGGTCAAGATCATTAGCCTCAACAACCGCTACCTCGGCATGGTGCGGCAGTGGCAGCAACTGGAATACAACGGCCGATACAGCCACAGCTACATGGACAGCCTGCCCGATTTTGTGAAGCTGGCCGAGGCCTACGGCCACGTGGGCATGAAGATCGAGAAGCCGCAAGACGTAGAGCCCGCGTTGCGCGAGGCTATGCGCCTGAAAGATCGCACCGTGTTCATGGACTTTGCCGTCGATCCCACTGAGAACGTGTGGCCGATGGTGCAGGCGGGGAAGGGGATATCTGAGATGATTACCGCGGAGGACCTATGACAGCGGCTGCTGCGCGACACCAGGGCGCTGTTGCAGCCCAAAGAAAATCCTCATGTACTTGCGCGTATGTTCCGGTTTTCTTCGGGCGCCCGCGCCTAGCCCGTTGTCGCTCGTCACGCCGCGGGGCGATGCCGCTCGCAACGGCTCATGCCGGTTGCCGCGCGTGACGCCGCGGGACCAAGCAAGCAGCGTCTAACGCGACCCAGGAGGAATCATCATTCCCGCGCAGGGCATGGGTTCAATTAAACAAAAAACTCGCAAGCAGAAGCCAGGTGATGCTTACCGGCATCAGACGAAGCCTGCATTGGAGACCTCGACATGAAACACATCATTGCCGTTTTACTAGAAAACGAACCCGGCGCGTTGAGCCGGGTGGTGGGGCTGTTCTCAGCCCGTGGCTACAACATCGAATCGCTCACCGTTGCGCCCACTGAAGATGCATCGCTGTCGCGCATGACCATCATGACAACGGGCAGCGACGAAGTGATCGAGCAGATCACCAAGCACCTCAACCGCTTGATCGAGGTGGTGAAGGTGGTTGATCTGACCGAAGGTCAGTACATCGAGCGCGAGCTGATGCTCATCAAAGTGCGTGCAGTGGGCAAGGAGCGCGAAGAGATGAAGCGCATGGCCGACATCTTTCGCGGCCGCGTGATCGACGTGACCGACAAGACCTATACCATCGAGCTGACGGGCGACAAGAGCAAACTCGACGCGTTCATCGAAGCCATAGACCGCACGGCGATCCTGGAGACAGTGCGCACGGGCTCAAGCGGCATTGCGCGCGGCGAGCGCGTGTTGCGGGTATGAGGCCTCGCGCCCCTTTGGTGTACAGTTATTACTGTAATGAGTACACAAACATTAATGGCCTATAAATATCCAGTAAGTGCTATATAGAGTTAAGAGTATCAGGTTTAATGATTCAATCGGAGCAGAAGATGAAAGTGTTTTACGACAAGGACTGCGACCTTTCCCTCGTCAAGGGCAAGCAGGTCACCATCGTGGGTTACGGCTCGCAGGGCCACGCGCATGCGCAAAACCTGCACGACAGCGGCGTGAAAGTAACGGTGGGGCTGCGCAAGGGCGGTGCGTCGTGGAGCAAGGCTGAGGGCGCCGGGCTGCAGGTCAAAGACGTGGCCGAGGCCGTGCGGGGCGCTGACATCGTGATGATTCTGCTGCCCGACGAGCAGATTGCCAGCGTATACAAAAACGATGTCGAACCCAACATCAAGCAAGGCGCATCGCTGGTGTTCGCGCATGGCTTCAACGTGCATTACGGGCAAGTCGTGCCACGTGACGATCTGGATGTGTGGATGGTTGCACCCAAGGCGCCGGGCCACACCGTACGCAACACTTACAAGCAAGGCGGCGGCGTGCCGCATCTCATCGCCATTCATGCCGACAAAACCGGCAAGGCGCGCGATCTGGCACTCAGCTTCGCCATGGCTAACGGCGGCGGGCGCGCCGTCATCATTGAAACCACTTTCCGCGAAGAAACCGAGACCGATTTGTTCGG
>CAYSMM010000091.1:0-8736 GCA_964432095.1 uncultured Burkholderiaceae bacterium
GCCACTGCAACGGCCTCAGCGATCCCCGCTCAACGCCTGGCGGCATGACCGGCTGCGACGCGCCGTACTCGCATCCCCGCCGCGTAGCGTGACGGGGCCCCTGCTCGGTGGCGCGCTGGCCAATGCAGCATCAGTACAGTCGGCCCGGAGCCGAGCGTGGAAAAGTGCGGCAACAACATGCCGCAGCATTAACCGAGCTTGCCGTTCATGAACAGCAAGGGCTCGTCTGCGTGGCCAAAGTCGCTGTAGCGCTCGACGGCACCGACGAACAGCACATGATCGCCATACAAATGTGTCGCTACGGTGCGGCATTCAAACCAGGCCAGCACATCGGCAATCACCGGCGAAGCGGCTACGGCGCTGAGCGCAACACCGGCAAACTTGTCGTGACCACGGCGAGCAAAGGACTCTGCCAAGCCTCGCTGCGCGGCATGGAGTACGTTGACGACGAAGTGGCCGCTGTCCTCGAAGGCAGCGCGTGATGGCGACGCGGTGCTCAGCGCCCAGGTCACCATGGGAGGATTGAGCGACAAGGAGTTGAACGAATTACACGTCAGACCAACGGGCTTGCCGTTGGCGCCGTAGCAGGTGACGATGGTCACGCCGGTGGCAAAGCGGCTGAGGGCCGCGCGCAGCGCGTCGCCCATCGCAGCGCTCGCGGCGGAGGTCACGTTCGGTGCAGTCACGGGTTGCATTGGCCTCGAGCATAACCGCAATGGGCTACATGACCGGTATCAAGCCGGTATTAACATCGCTGGCATGAGTGATGTTGTTCCAACGCCCACGTACGGGCCGCTCACGCGCGCGCACCGCAAGCGGCTGCGCGACGTGTACCGCAGCTCGGGCTGGCCGGTGCAAGACAACCTCGAGGTCGAACTGCTGGCCGAAGGTCTGCTGGTGCGTGAGCGCGACAGCGCCGGGCGCGATCTGCTGCGCGTCACCGACGCCGGCATCGCGGTACTGGCGCAAACCGCTGAGCACAACCGCGCCGCGTTCAGCGCGCACGAGAGGCTGGTGCAGCATGTGGCGCGCGACATGCTGCGCGCCGGTCGCGTGGTGTGGTGCGGTCTGGCGTTGCGCGCAGCCGCCGGTGTGGATGAGACGAGCCACAAGACAGTCTGGCGCATGGCCATGCCCGACGTGTTTTCCATCCGCAACACCACGCAGGCCGATCATGTAGAGCCCATCGTGCATGAGGTGAAAGTTCGCCGGGCTGATTTGCTGTCGGATTTGCGTCACGACGAAAAGCGCGCCGCCTACATCGCGCTATCCAGCGAGTGCTACTACGTTCTGGGCGAAGGCGTGGGAACAACAGCCGACATTCCGCCCGAGTTCGGTGTGATCGAGCAGCAAGGCAGCCAGCTGCAATGCCTGCGGCCCGCGCTGCGCCGCGCGATGACACTGCCGTTTGCGGTGTGGATGGCGCTGGCCAAGGCCACGCCACTCAAGGGCCTGGTCGAGGAATCGCAGGGCTTGCTATCGCTTATTACTCTATTGAGTAATATGCCTTTTCTGGTTACTTATAAACCAGTAAACGCATGTTACCCTTATGAGTATAAGGCTTCGGTGTCAGGGTTGATTGACGGCGCTCAGGCGGATCTGCACCAGATAGCGGCCCGCCTCCTGCGTGCCGTTGCGGCTGGCTTGCTGCACCGACTCGGCTACCGTCACCCAGTCACCGGCGTTCAGTTGCACCGTGGTGCTGGCCGCGGCCTGCGTGGGGACACCACTGCCGGGGCTGACTGAGTTGACCGAGTGGAGTTGGGCCAAGCGTGGCGCAAGCTGCACCTCGGCCATGCCGTCTTGTGGCAGCGCCGTTACGGTGGCGGTGATCCCGCTTTGCGCCTCCACCATCACCGCCGTGGTGCGCACGAAAGCCGCGCCGTTGGGCAGGCGCGTGATGCTCAGCAGCGTCAGCGGCACGCCGTTAGCCAGCGTGATACGCGCCTGCGCACCGTCGATGACGCGCAGGCTTTGCGTGAGCATGCGGTTGTTGCTGGTCTGCGCGCTGCCGCCTGCGATGGTGATGATCCCGCTGGTGCCGCGGCTGGTCATCGTCACATTCCCTTGCGCGGCAAGGCCGGACTGCGCGAGTGTTGTGGCGTCGCCCTGGCGCACCTCCAGCAGCCATTGGCGCTGCTGCACGTCCCAGCGCGCGATCAGCTCACGATACTGCGCCAGTTTCGCAGGAGTGGCATTGATCAGCACCTCGTTGCGGGCCGGCACCACATACTCGCCGTCGGCCAACAGCGGCTTAAGGCGCTCGGCAATGGCCTGCGGCGTCTGATGCTTGAGGTTCACCTGCTCGAGCGCCGTTTGCGCATGCGCGGCTGGGGCGCAGCAGAGAAATGCAAGGGCGCTACAGATCATCAGCACAAACATCAGTCGCAGAGTTGGGCGCATGGCGGTACAGTTAACCCGATACAGAATGAGCGGATCAACCGCAGTTGTACCAGTGATTCGCATTGTTGTGAGCCGGGTGCGATGCTAAAGTGCCAGCCGCGCCCGCGCATGCAACCGCAACCTGCAGGCTACCGGTACAAAACGCCCACAAGGCGTGCGAGCCGGATCAATCTTGACGTTGGAGCCAAAAGCCATGAACGCCCCCCTGCCCGAGCACATTCGCAAGGCACTGGAAACAGTGTCGTTGGATGATAAGTACACCCTGGAACACGGCCGCGCCTTCATGAGCGGTGTGCAGGCGCTGGTGCGGCTGCCGATGCTGCAGCGCACGCGCGACGCGATCGGCGGCCTGAACACCGCGGGCTTCATCAGCGGCTATCGTGGCTCGCCGCTGGGCGGCTACGACCAGGCGCTGTGGAAGGCCAAGAAGCACCTGGCGGCGCAGAACATCGTGTTTCAGCCGGGCGTGAACGAAGAGCTGGGTGCTACTGCACTGTGGGGCACGCAGCAACTGGATCTATACCCGAAGAGCAAAAAGTTCGACGGCGTGTTTGGCATCTGGTATGGCAAGGGCCCGGGCGTAGACCGCTGCATCGACGTGTTCAAGCACGCCAACATGGCCGGCACTGCCAAGCACGGCGGAGTGATCGCGGTGGCCGGCGACGACCATATCGCCAAAAGCTCCACCGCACCTCACCAGAGCGATCACGTATTCAAAGCCGTGGGCTTTCCGGTGTTTTTTCCCTCGAGCGTGCAAGACATTCTCGACATGGGGCTGCATGCTTTCGCGCTGTCGCGTTATGCCGGCGTGTGGTCGGGCATGAAGACGATACAAGAGATCGTGGAGTCGTCCTCCAGCGTATGGGTCGATCCCGACCGCGTGGACATCGTGATCCCGCAAGACTTTGTGATGCCCGTGGGCGGCTTGCATATCCGCTGGCCTGACACGCCGCTGGAGCAAGAGGCGCGGCTGATGGACTACAAGTGGTACGCGGCGCTGGCGTATATCCGCGCCAACAAGCTTAACCATACCGTGATTGATTCGCCCAACGCGCGTTTTGGACTCATAGCCAGTGGCAAAGCCTACAACGACACCCGCCAGGCGCTCATAGATCTTGGCCTGGACGACGCGACATGCAGCCAGCTGGGCATGCGCGTGCACAAGGTCAATGTGGTGTGGCCGCTGGAGGCCACCATCACGCGCGAGTTCGCGCAAGGGCTGCAAGAAATTTTGGTGGTCGAGGAAAAGCGCCAGATCATCGAATATCAACTCAAGGAAGAGCTGTACAACTGGCGGCCCGACGTGCGGCCCAACGTACTGGGCAAGTTCGACGAGCAGGAGGGCGACAACTCTGGCGGCGAATGGAACATGCCCAACCCCAGCGAGAACTGGCTGCTGCGGCCCAAGGCCGACCTGACTCCGGCAATCATCGCCAAGGCCATTGCCAAACGGCTGCTCAAGCTCGGGGTGCCGCAAGACATTGCGGCGCGTATGCAATCGCGCATCGCGGTGATCGAGGCCAAGGAGAGGAGCCTGGCCGAGATCAAGGTGGACACCGACCGAACCCCGTGGTTTTGCAGCGGCTGCCCGCATAACACCAGCACCAAGGTGCCCGACGGCTCACGCGCGGTAGGCGGCATCGGCTGCCATTACATGGTGGTGTGGATGGACCGCAATACCGACACCTTCAGCCAGATGGGCGGCGAAGGCGTCAGCTGGACGGGCCAGGCACCCTTTAGCAACGAGAAGCATATCTTCAGCAACCTGGGCGACGGCACTTACTTTCACAGCGGCTTGCTGGCCATCCGCCAAAGCATTGCGTCGGGCGTGAACATCACCTACAAGATTTTGTATAACGACGCGGTGGCCATGACCGGCGGCCAGCAGGTGGGCGAGCGGCCCGAGGGCCACTCGGTGCTGCAAATTCAGAAAAGCCTGATCTCCGAAGGCGTCAGCAAACTGGTCATCGTCACCGACGAGCCGCAGAAGTACGACGGCGTGGCGCTGGAGGCCGGAGTGACGGTGCATCACCGTGACGAGCTCGACCGTATTCAGCGCGAGTTCCGCGAGATCAAGGGCACCAGCATCATCATTTACGACCAGACCTGCGCCACCGAGAAGCGTCGCCGCCGCAAGCGTGGCACGATGGCCGACCCGAACACCCGCATCGTCATCAACGATCTGGTGTGTGAAGGCTGCGGCGACTGCGGTGAACAAAGCAACTGCCTCTCGGTGGAGCCGCTGGAAACCGAGTTCGGTCGCAAGCGGCAGATCAACCAGAGCACCTGCAACAAAGACTACTCTTGCGTCAAAGGCTTTTGCCCCAGCTTCGTGAGCGTACAAGGCACGCTGCGCAAACCCAAAAAGAACGACCCCGCGCGCAAGAACCCGTTTGAGCTGCCCGCGCTGCCTATGCCTTCGTTGCCTGATGCGAGCGAGCCCTGGGGCATTATCGTCGCCGGTGTCGGCGGCACCGGCGTCATCACCATCGGCCAGTTGCTCGGCATGGCGGCGCACCTCGAAGGCAAAGGCATCATCACACAGGACGCGGCAGGCCTGGCGCAAAAAGGCGGCAGCACCTGGAGCCATGTGCAGATCGCCAACTCGCCTGCAGCGATTTGCAGCACCAAGGTGGACATGGCCAAGGCCGACCTGGTGATCGGTTGCGACCCCATCGTCACCGCCAACAAAACCACCATCGCGGCCATGCACGCGGGGCGCACGCACGTGGCGCTGAACACGCATGGCGCGCCAACGGCGGCCTTCGTGCACAACGCCGACTGGCAGTTCCCGGCGGGGCAATGCGAAAGCGCCATCGCCGCTGCGGCAGGGCCGGGCAACGTGGCCATGTTCGATGCCGAAAAGCTGGCGGTCGATCTGCTGGGCGACAGCATTTACACCAACCCCATGATGCTGGGCTTTGCGTGGCAAAAGGGCTGGGTGCCGCTGGACAAAGCCTCGTTGCTGCGCGCCATCGAGCTCAATGCCGTGCAGGTCGACAATAACAAGGCTGCGTTTGAATGGGGCTGCCGCGCTGCGCATGATTTGCAAGGCGTGCTGGCGCTGGCCAAGCCGGCGCAAGTCATCAGCTTTGTGAAAAAGCCCTCGCTCGACGAGCTGGTGGCCAGGCGCGTGGAGTTTCTTACCGGCTACCAGAACGCGGCCTATGCACAGCAGTACAAGGCCTTCGTCGAAAAGGTGCGCCAGGCTGAGAGCGCGCTGAATGCCACGCAACTGACCGAGGTCGTGGCGCGCTACTTGTTCAAGCTGATGGCCTACAAAGACGAGTACGAAGTTGCTCGCCTTCATACCGACAAGGCTTTCCACGACAAAATCGCGCAGATGTTTGAAGGCGAGGTCAGGCTCAACTATCACCTCGCGCCGCCGCTTTTGGCCAAGCGTAATGACAAGGGTGAACTCCTCAAGGCCCAATACGGCCCGTGGATGCTCAGCGCCTTTGCTGTGCTGGCCCGGTTCAAATGGCTGCGCGGCACCGCACTCGATATTTTTGGCTATACCGACGAGCGTAAGGCCGAGCGTTCCCTGATCGGCGAGTACCGCAACTGTGTCGACGAATTGCTGGCCAAGCTCAACGGCAGCAATCATGCGCTGGCGGTGCAGATCGCGCGCATCCCCGAGGAGATCCGCGGCTTTGGCCATGTGAAAGAGCGACACCTGCATGCCGCGCGTGCGAAGTGGCACAAACTCATGGCGCAGTGGCGCGGTGGCCCAGGCCAAACGGCCACGGTCGAGCGTCAGGCGGCGTAGCTCATACAGTCTTACAACTACAAGCCTGTGATGAGACAGCAGGCTGCAGCAGCGCGGGGTGGCCTGAGCAGCGGCTTCATGACACACCGTGACGCGGAGTGCATCTAGCAGAACCACTCGATGAGAATGCTGGACAGGGCTGCTCTCTTTCCAGCAGTAGACCGCTTCTTACAGCATCGTGGCAATACCGCGCGAGCCGTATTCATCACCCTGCGCGCCCTGCCCTGACTACTTGACGCCGAGCAAAACGCGCCATTGCGTGCTGGCCGCACTCGCATAGCCGCCGGTTGTCGGTATAACCGTGCAAGCAGCGCCGATATCAATAAACGTGTCGTCCATCAGGTCGCCGCATTGATCGCGGTTGCGCAGCAAGGTTTTCAATGCTGCGGCAACGCTGGGTTGGCCGGCGGTGTACACCTCGGCCAGCACACGCCACGCATAGCCGCCCTGGCGCACCTGCTCGCCCAGCGCTTGTGTGGCCTGTGCCACGTTGCCGCTGCGCGGCGTTTGCAACTCGGCTTGGCTGCGTGAGTGCGCAAGCGCTGCAAGCGTTGCATTCCACACCAGCGGGCGCGCCGGCAGTTGCGTGCGTCCGCCACACTGCTGTGTGCCACTGATACGCGCAGCGTTGAGCGCGTCAAGCCACTGCTGCTCGAAGTTGGCGATGTCGCAAGTCGGGCTTTGCAGGTTCGCCCCCACGGGTGCGCCGCGCAGTCGCAAGGTGTCGCCCTGCGCGCGCTGTGGCGGCGCGGCTTGCGCAGGGGCGGGCTTTGCGGCGGTTGTTTGAGCGTGTGCAGGGGGAGGTAAGAGCGGCAGTTGCTGCGCCTCGACGGTTTGCGGCTGTACCACCGGCGCTGTGGTGACGGGCTCGGGTTGAGGATCAGTCAGTGGCTGCGGCGGATAGATTTGTGCATGCGCCATTGTGGTGAGGGCACACAGTGTAGCGACTGCGCGCAGCACCGCACAGCTTCGATGAGACTTCATGCTCGCTTCCTCAGGTTGACCTCGTTGACGCGAGTGACAAGCATAAATCCGCGCAAGCCAGCGGTCACTCCCACAAGCAAGTGATGCGACCATTGCTGCTCTTGCTGCGTGAGTGAGAGGGAGTTACGCCAATGATGAGGAACAAATCACTACATACCACTGTTAGTACTATATCGTCGTATAGACGTACTGACCAGGGACGTATTTATACTCAAATTAGTATCTAAGATTCTTGCCCTCTGCTCAACAGCCAATACAGACCGATGGCGCCAAACGTCGCTGTGCCAATGCCGCCGAGCGCGAAACTGCCGAACTTGAGCGTGAAGTCCCCCGTGCCCAGCACCAGCGTGACTGCCGCGACGATGACGTTCTTGTTGTCGCTGAAATCTACGCGGTGATCAACCCAGATCTTCGCGCCCGCAATCGCGATCAGACCGAACACCACGATGCTCACGCCGCCCATTACCGCCAGTGGCACGGTTTGAATCAGCGCGCCGAACTTGGGGCTGAAACCCAGCAGCAGCGCGATCACCGCAGCGACGACGAACATCAAGGTGGAGTAGATTTTTGTAGCGGCCATCACGCCGATGTTTTCGGCATATGTCGTCACGCCCGTGCCGCCCATACTGCCGCTGACCATCGTCGCCACACCATCGCCCACGAATGCGCGGCCCATGTAGCGGTCGAGGTTCTGCCCAGTCATGGCCGTCACGGCCTTGATATGGCCGAGGTTTTCAGCCACCAGAATGATGGCGACCGGTGCGATCAGCAGCATGGCCTTGGCGTCGAACACGGGCGCAGCGAAGCTGGGCGCACCAAACCAGGCTGCAGTGGCAAGCTTGGAGAAGTCTATCGGTTTGCCGAAGCCCAGGCCGTTGGTGAGCACGCCATAGAGAATCGACGCAGCGATGAGGCCCACCAGTATCAGCAGACGTTGCGTCATGCCGCGTGTGTACACGGCCACCAGGCCGATGCTCACGAAGGTGGCCAGCTGCATCCATGCGTCAAATGAGGTTGGGGCCATGTTCTTGATGGGAATCGCCGCGAGGTTCAGACCGATGACAGCCACCACCGACCCGGTGACGACGGGCGGCATGAATTTTTCCACCCAGCCCACGCCCGTGCTCATGACGATGAAGCCGATGACGGTGTACAACACGCCGCAGGCGATGATGCCACCCAGCGCCACGCCGATGTTGGCATTGGCGCCCTGGCCCGCAAAGCCTGTGGCCGCAATCACCACGCCGATGAACGCGAAGCTTGAGCCCAGGTAGCTGGGAACGCGTCCGCCGGTGATGAGAAAGAAGATCAGTGTGCCCACCCCACTCATCAAAATGGCAACGTTGGGGTCGAAGCCCATCAGTATGGGGGCCAGCACCGTGGCGCCGAACATGGCGACCACATGCTGTGCACCCATGGCCACGGTTTGCGGCCAGGGCAGGCGCTCGTCGGGGGCAATCACCCCGTCGGTTTTTTCGCGCCAGGACGGAAAGTATGTATCAGCCATGTTGCCTCCGGTTGTTGTTCGAATGCTGCTGGAGTGTAGCCAGCCCCGAGCGCCATGCAAAGGGCTTGCGTGA
>CAYSMM010000092.1:0-3290 GCA_964432095.1 uncultured Burkholderiaceae bacterium
GGGGCTGCACCGCCTCGCATCGTCAGCGTCGGAGGCTCGCTCACAGAGATCGTGTACGCAGTCGGCGCACAGCAGCAGCTTGTTGCCGTGGACACCACCAGCCTGTTCCCACAAGAAGCTACTAAGTTGCCCAAGGTTGGCTACATGCGGCAGTTGTCGGCCGAAGGGGTGCTGTCCATGAACCCGGGTGTCGTGCTGACTACCACTGATGCCGGGCCGCCCAACGTGATACAGCAGCTCAAGGATGCCGGCATAAAGCTGATGACCGCATCCTCATCCGATCACACCATTGACGAATTGCGCAACAAGATCCGTATGGTCGGACAAGCCACCGGCAAGGCTACTGAGGCTCAGTCGCTGGATGCGCGCGTCATGCGTGACTATAGCGATGCTCAGGCCTACGTTGCACAGCAAAAGACAAAGCCGCGCGTGTTGTTCATCCTTGCTACCTCCTCATCGGGATCGGCCAGCGTGGCGGGCGATCAGACCGCTGCACAGGCACTGATTCAACTGGCTGGCGGTGTGAACGCATTGAGCGGCTTCAAGGGCTACAGGCCGATGACCGCTGAGGCCGTGATCGCAGCAGCGCCCGACGTGATCGTGCTGACGCAGCAAGGGCTCACCGCGATCGGAGGTGTGGACAAGCTGCTCGCTGCGCCCAGCCTTGCACTCACGCCCGCCGGTAAGGCACGCAAGGTTGTGGCGATGGATGCACTATACCTGCTGGGCTTTGGCCCTCGCCTGCCACAAGCCATGCGTGAACTGGCTGAGCGTATTCGGCAGTGACGGTGGAGTCATGTGATGTCTGCACAGCTTCCACTGAAGTCAACCACTGCTGGTACTCAACTAGAAACGCGGATTGATACTCATATTAGTAAGCATAGATTACTGGTTGATAGAAAACTTTTTCGGCGCAGTACACTAATAAGTACACTATTACTGTTGCTGATCATGATGATGCTGCTGGCTATCGGGCGCGGCGCATATCCCGTCTCACCTTTGCAGGCGCTGGAGGCATTAACCGCGTTGCCATTGCAAAGCGGACTGACGGAGCAGCAGACGGCTGTTCTCTGGAGTATCCGGCTGCCACGCGTATTGCTGGGCGCGCTGCTCGGGGCTGGGCTGGCCGTCTCCGGCGCGCTGCTGCAGGGGTTGTTCAGGAATCCGCTGGCTGACCCCGGGCTGATCGGCGTCACCGGCGGCGCTGCGCTGGCGGCTGCCATGGTCATCGTGCTCGGCGCTACGCTCCTGCCCGGCTTCAGCCGCGTGCTGGGCCTGTTCACTTTGCCGTTATTTGCTGTGGTCGGCGGGTTCGCAATTGCGGCGATCATCTACCGCATTGCTACTCGCGAGGGGTATACCTCGATGCCGGTGATGCTGCTGGCTGGAATTGCGGTGAATGCACTCGTCGTGGCCGGCATCGGACTGCTGACCTATATCGCAACTGACGAGCAGCTGCGCACCCTCACATTCTGGTCACTTGGCTCTCTGGCCCCGGCAAACTGGCCGGTGGTGATGCTGACTGCTCCGTTTGTGCTGCTGTCGATGTTGGCAGCACAGCGCGCCTTACCCGCGCTCAACGCAGTGCTTCTGGGCGAGCAGGAGGCATCGCATCTCGGAGTCAATGTGCAGCGGCTAAAAGCAATCGTCACGCTGCTCGCGACCATCTGCGTTGGCGTATGCACGGCATTTTGTGGAATGGTCGGTTTCATCGGTCTGATCGCTCCGCACTGTGTTCGCCTCATCGCAGGGCCTGATCATCGTGTCGTCGTACCTGCCAGCGCACTGCTGGGTGCAAGCCTGGTGCTATTGGCCGATCTGGTAGCGCGCACTGCATTTGCACCGGCCGAGCTGCCGCTTGGCGTGCTCACTGCGCTGCTCGGCGCACCTTTCTTCCTGATGCTGTTGCTCAGCCAGCGGCGGCATTGGGGTGTTTGAAGGAGCTTGAACATGTCCGCTGTCGTCAGGCTCAACCCAAGTCGTCCTGTACACACGGTGCTTCACGCGTCGGAGTTGACATTCCGCATCAACGGCAAAGCCTTGATCGACGGCATCAGCCTGAATGTGAACGCCGGTGAAGTTCTGGCACTGCTGGGGCCAAACGGCGCTGGTAAGTCCACCCTTCTGCGCATACTGGCAGGAGACTTGAAGCCTTCTACGGGAACCGTGCACCTGCTGGGTCGCGAGCTTAAGGACTGGCGTTCCATTGATCTGGCGCAACTTCGGGCGGTACTGCCACAACAGTCGAACCTGGCGTTTTCCTTTACGGCGCGTGAGGTGGTGGAGCTGGGGCGATTCGCTCATTGCGCAGGGCGGCTACGCATGCAAGATCACCAAATCGTCGCGGATGCTCTGGCCGAGGTGGATATGCTGCACATGGCCGCGCATGATTACACGACGTTGTCGGGCGGTGAGCGCGCCCGCGTGCAGGCAGCACGTGTGTTTGCCCAGGTTTGGCAAGCGCCTGAGAAGCAGGACATGCCGCCGCGGCTGCTTCTGCTTGATGAACCTACCGCGGCGCTGGACATGCGGCATCAGCATGAATTGCTGGCTGCTGCACGGCGACGTGCACATGCATGCGGCATGGCGGTGGTCGCGGTACTGCACGACATCAATCTGGCTTCGCGCTATGCAGACAGGATTTTGTGGCTTGACAGCGGCAGGCATGTGGCCTGCGGAACTCCGGGTGAAATGATTGATGCCGATCTCATCGGGCAAATCTATGGTGTTCCTGTACGGGTGCTGGCGCATCCGCAGCACGGTTGGCCGGTCGTCGTTAAATGACGCAATCCCTTCGGCAAGGACTCGCTGCCTCAAGCCCAGCACATGATCATCTGCTCTGATTTCAGTCGGCCAGGTTCAAGCTTTGGCGTCGCGCTGAGCAGATGGCGTGTGCTTCTTGCCCCAGCCGCCTTGCTGATGACGCTGGTGGGCTGCGCAACAACCGTCTCCCCTACTGTGGACGTGCCGGCAGAGCAGGCTCGCTTGAACGCAGCCTTGGCCTCAAAGCCGCTGGTGCTTCTGGGCGAAGTGCATGACAACCCGCAGCAGCATGCCATGCGCCTTGAGGCGTTCTCTGGCCTGCTGAAGGCTGGCAGGCGGCCGGCGTTGCTGATGGAGCAGTTTGACCGCGAGCAGCAATCAGCGCTCGATGCCGCTATCCGCGCACGCGGTGCGACAGCGCGCACCCTGATCGAAGCGGCGGGTGGCAAGGGCTGGAACTGGCCATTTTACGAGCCCTTCATCGATCTGGCCTTGCAGCATCAGTTGCCCATCATCGCGGCCAATGT
>CAYSMM010000092.1:3300-8661 GCA_964432095.1 uncultured Burkholderiaceae bacterium
CGTGCCGACGCATCACGCGTCATGCGCGATGGACTTGCGGCGCTCGCGCTGGAGCGTCCCATTGCGCAGCAACTGCTTACTCAACACACACAGATCGTCGAGCACGCACACTGCAATGCATTGCCGGCCGGCTTGGCTGCGAAGATGGCCCAGGCACAGATTGCGCGTGACATCGTCATGGCGCAACTCTTGATCGAGCATCAAGCCGCTGGCGCAGTTCTGCTGGCGGGTAACGGCCATGTGCGCAACGATATTGGAGCGCCCCATTGGTTGCCCGAGGGCCTGCGCACCCGCGCGGTGGCCATTGGGTTGCTGGAGTCTGATGCAGGTGCGGCTGCATTCGATGTTGCGATCGTGACCGCAGCACAGCCGCGCCCTGACCCTTGCATCGCATTTCGCCAGCAGTTACCCGGCACTCCACGATAAAGCCTTGCGCAAAGGTACGGCCCAAGGCGCAGGCTGAACAGGCGCTGATCCGCACGAGGGGTCGCTCGCTCTGAATCCCAGCGCATACTCGGATCTTGACATATGAGAATGATTCTCATTAAAATATTTCTAAGGACTGAGGACTGGCTCAAAAACCTGCCCGATTTCCTTGCTGCTGATTTCAGCGCCTATCCGCAACGCAAGCCAGCCTTGGATCCCTCCGGGTCAGCCAGCACTCACTGGAGAGATAGACATGGCTCATCAACCCCTCAAACGACGCCTTTTGATTGCAACGGCTACAGCTCCCTTGCTGGCTGCCTACGCCTGCGGCGGTGGTGACGATACACCCCCCGCACCTGCACCCGCTCCCACAGAACCTCCACCACAGGCTCTGTTCAACAGATTCAAGCAGACCAACCTGGCTGCCACGGATGCCAAATACAAAGCGCAGTTCACCTTTGCCAATATGGTCGATGCGTGGGGGATCGCCATCCGCCCTGCGGGGGCCGGCGGGCATTTCTGGGTCGCAGGTGGCGGCACGTCGTGGCAGTTCGTAGGTGATGTGCAAAAGTCCAGCGACCCCAAGCTGCGCGTACTGTTTCAAGATGACTTGAAAGAGGTCACGCTGCCGGGCGCGGACAGCAAAACCGACGACACCACGATAGGCAAAGGCACGGGCGTAGTATTCATAGGCACCGACCTCAACTCGACGAGCTTTCGCGTGTCGGGCCAGATTGTGAATGTGGGTGGCAAAGACGTGGAGATGGACGGTTCGGCGCGCTTTGTATTCGTCACCGATTCGGGGGTGGTGAGCGCATGGACCGACCGTGCCAAAGACGGCAGCATCGTGCGGTTCAATGGCCCTGCACAGCAGGTGTTCGACGGCAGCGAAGATGGCATGCAGTTTTTCGGAGTCGCCATCAAACCGGGCACCTGGGACAAGCTTTGGTTGGCTGACTTTGGCGCCAACCCGCAGATCCGCACGCTGGACACGGCCTGGAAGCTCGTGCCCACACAGGGCTTTGCCAATCCGTTTGCCACCGGGCCCGCAATCGATCCGGCAGATGCCAGCAAAGGCAAGCAAGCTGTACCGGGTGACTATGTGCCCTTCAACATCCAGGTGCTTGCATACAAAGGTGCGGACTATGCATTCGTAGCCTATGCGAAATCGCAGCCCGACGAGAACGATCCGACCAAATTCTTCGCTGGTGAGGAAGATGCGATTGCCAAGGACGAGGACACAGGCGACACCGATCGTGGCCGGCTCGCAATGTTTGACCTTAACGGCAAACTGGTGCGCGTGTTCGATGACGCGAAGAAACTCAACGCGCCCTGGGGTATGGCCGTGGCGCCTGCCACAGGCTTTGGCACGCTATCGGGCAAGCTGCTGGTGGGTAACTTTGGCGGGACCGGCCGCATCACGGCCTATGACATCGGTACTGGCAAGCTGATCGCTGGCCTCAAGGACACCAACGACAAAGACGTACTGATCGAAGGCCTTTGGGGCTTGCAGTTCGGTAATGGTGTAAGCCTGGGTGATACCGATGCGCTGTACTTCGCCGCCGGGCCAGCAGACGAAGTCGAGGGTTTGTTCGGCTCGTTGCGCTATGCGCCTTAGCACGCCTGCACCAGTTGTTTGAGTTGTACCCAGGAGACCGAGGAGCTGCTGATGTCGTTTGCGAGAACCGTTCCGTTCAACGCCGAGCCGGTGCTGGCCGGCACACTGTGCCTGATGAGCACGTTTGCGCGCTGCGGCTGTGTCCGCATGGGCATGAAGATTTGCGATAACCTGGAGTGGCTGGCCACCAACCCGGAGCTGTCGCATGAAATGCGCACCGTGTGTGCGCGCCTTCTGGAGCAGTGGGAAGGCTCACTCGCAGAAGGCGCATGCCAGTCTCGCACCACATGCAATGACGACAACGCGGCTCGCAGCGACGCAGCCGCCAGACGTGTCACGCCCTTGCACAACGCGCACGCTGCCCCGCGCAAGCTACAGTAATAAATTGCTGAACACCATATACTCAAACGTCTATATGCCTTTTACTGGCGTTTAAGAAAGCAGTAAAGGCTATATAGACCTAATAGTATATGATTATTGATCAGCAGACTTCGGTCAGCCTGAGTCTTAGTGCTTGTGTGCACCGTGTCCGTGCTGCGCCTCAGCCGCTGTACTGCCTTCGGTTGCACGCGGCTGAACCGCGAACTGCACCGTGAGCTTGCCGGCTTTCTCGAACACCAGAGTCACCGGCACCTTGCTGTCTTTGGCCATCGGCTGCTTCAGTCCCATGAACATGACATGCAGCCCGCCGGGTTTGAGCTCGACGGTCTCGCCAGCCTTCACGACGATCTCTTTGATCTCGCGCATGCGCATGACGTTGTTCTCCATCGTCATGGTGTGCAACTCCATGCGCTCAGCCACGGGAGCAGACGCGCCGATGAGCTTGTCGTCGGCCTTGCCCTTGTTGGTGATCTTCAGAAAACCGCCGCCGCCCTGCTGGCCTTCGACCGTGGGCCGCGCCCAGGCTTGCGTGACTTCGATCGCACCTGCGGCGGGGCTTTGCGCATGGGCAGAATGTATGCCGGTGTTGATGCCTATTACCAATGCACAGGTGATAAGACCATTCGTCAATACGTCAAAGTGATTACTCATTTCATCCTGCTCCGTAGTCGTCGAACTTAGATTACGCAACACGCTGCCGGCAGAA
This sequence comes from uncultured Burkholderiaceae bacterium, assembly GCA_964432095.1. GTDB lineage: Bacteria > Pseudomonadota > Gammaproteobacteria > Burkholderiales > Burkholderiaceae_C > CAYSMM01. The sequence continues at coordinate 6,432 of CAYSMM010000092.1, forward strand.
GTTCACACGCAGGCAGCGTAATACTGGGCACTACTGTTCCTTTGGCATCACGGTTAGCTCAGCCGCTGGCTCAGGATAGTCACCCACTTTTTTTCCTTCGGTTGGGATAGTGCTCCAATTATGGCTGCCCTGCTCGCATTCTTGCAGCACCTTGAAGTACAGCTTACCGGGCTTGTCATGCAAGCGCCCCACCACCACCACTTCGTCGTACCAGGCATCGGGCAAAGGGCCGCCGGACCAGCGGATCACGTCTGCCTCTTCGACGATTTGTTTACCGTGTAACTCCTGTGGCTGCGCCAGTTTGCGATTTTTCACATGCAGTTGCCAGCCAGGTTTTGGCATCGGGCGCCCGCGCAAGAACCCCTCGGGCAACTGCACCTCAACCGACCTTGTCGCACTGCCGTTGCAGCCGTGTGTAATACGCAGCACGGCTTTGTAATAGCTACCGGCGGCAGCGCTACGCTGCTCAAGCACCACATGCGCCAGAGCCGGTGAACTGATTAGCGCGACTGCGATGGTGGTTACCCCTGCTGCCCAAACGATAAGCTTCATGATGAATCCTCCTTAGTTGAACTTGAGTTCAATACCTGCATAAACCGCACGGCCATCTCCTGGTAAAAACTGCGCCTGATCCAGCCCTCGTGCGTCGCGCGTAATACCCGTAGTTGATGCATAAGCCTTATCAGCCAGGTTGCGGCCCTCCACAAACCATGCCCATTGCTTGCCCACACTCTGCGCCAGCTTCATACCCCAGATCGTGTAGCCGTCGGCATTGAAACTATTGGCAAAGTCGATCGCGTAGCTACTTGCAGATTGCGCATTCACGCTGACCCTCAAGCCATTAGCAAACCGATAACCGAACTCGGCATTGAGCAGGTTTCTGGGTAACCCCGGGAGACGGCTACCGCTGAACGATTGATCCTTTCGCAGTCTGAAATCGTTGTGCAACAGCGAGCTGCGCCAGAATAGGCCGTTGACGTACTGCGCTTGTGCAGCAAGCTCCAGTCCCTGATGTACCGTCCTCGGTACATTGACTGTAATCGGTGCCCCTACGACATTAGTAGCAACTTGCAGTAGCTCGTCGGTGACGTCTGTCCGGTAAACCGCTGCATCCCAGCCGAATTCGCCCCAACTTCCACGCGAGCCCAACTCGACAGTCGTTGCCTTCTGCGCGCGGTTGAGCACGGGCCGCAAGCCGCCAGACAACTCTGCGAAGCTCGGTGGCTCAAAGCTGCGCGAGATATTGGCAAACAACTGCACGCCTGGTGCGATGCGATGTAATAGACCGAGTTTGGGATTGGTGCCGCTGTAGACGAGGTCGAAGCTTTCACTCACTCGATCTGCCGAAGTGCCAGCTATGAATTTGTCATACAGCCGACGGCTAGCCCTAATATGTTGCACGCCAAGCGACAGAGTCGTCGCAGACCACAGATCAAGCTGAGACTCCGCATACCACTCGGTGCTGCGGGCATCCTGCTCGCTTTGATTGGTGCGCGCACCACGCGCGCCACTCACATTCAACCAGCGATCCTCCTTGGTCAGACCCCGTGCCGCACTGATGCCTGCAACTAAGCGGTGCTTCACGCCAGCAATTGCACTATCCAGTACATATCGCAGCTCGCCTCCGCTGTCGCGGTTGTGTTGATCAATCACTTGAAAGATTGGGTGGAACAATGTCTTGCGGCTGTGAAAACCGAATAACTCCAGACGTTGAGAATGGTCAATCACCCAAACCGTCTTGTTGGAGATACGTGTCCAGTCGATATCACGCTTCCAGTCTTGCGCGACGTTCACCACGGCAGCCTGCCGCGGGGCAGAATTGAGTTGTCCTTTACTCAAACTACCAGGTAATTCAGAGTCACTCTCGGCGTAACCGATGTAGAAGCGCGTTTCGATTTGAGGGGATATCGCATAACCCAAGTTGGCAAATACACGGCGACTGTCTTGTACCGCGTGCCTACGGAACCCGTCCTGCTTAAATAGATTAGCAGCGAAGTAGTAGTCCAGTGGTTCACTCACATTGCCTGCCGACAAATGTGCGCGTTGATATGCAAAGCTGCCAGCCTCGGCACGCGCGTTCAGCAAGTCACTGTTCAAGCCATTGGGTGAGACGAAATTGATGGCACCACCAAGGTTGGCTGCACCATACTGTAGTGCATTGGCACCGCGCCAGACTTCCACATAACGCGCAGACAATGCTTCAACAGCTTGAAAGTCAAAGCTACCATCA
>CAYSMM010000093.1:0-2034 GCA_964432095.1 uncultured Burkholderiaceae bacterium
GGGGTAGCTTGCCGCGTGAGGGTGCATGCGGATTTTTCTCAGCTGCTCCACGCACATTGGTAATCGCTGCAAACTTGCCAGCACGCGTCAGTCCCATCCAGGTGCCGCCTTCGCGTAGGTCCTTGCCTGCGAGCAGGCTGCCGCCTTGCCACCAATGCATGGGTTCGGTAGGCCGATCGAAAAACTCATCGCGATTGGCCAAAAGCATGAGTGCCTGAGTTGTACCGGGACGCCAATCGAGACCGATCAAGCACATGCGTTGCCTGTCACAGGGAAAGATCCTCAAACCATTCGATGTGCCGTTCGCAGCCGCGTAATGTGGCGCTGAATGACGCAGCCAAAGCTGCCGCGAGCGCTGGCTCGAAGCTGGGGCGCACGTCCTCATACACCTCCATCCAGGTTTGCGGGGTATCGTCGCCCGGCGTATGCGGCCTGCGCCGCAATGCAGTGAAAGCACAATGAGAGCGCATGCGCTCAAGAACTGCATTTACGGCCGGCTTGAGCGCCGGTGCCTGCGCCGCTTCAACCATGTAGTACACGTACAGATGGCGGGCCATGGTGCAATCACACTTCAGCCGGCAGTTCGTAGGGCAAAGTGCCCGGTATGACGAGCGGGCCTCTGGCTGTGCCTGCATGCAGTGTGCCTTGTTCCACCGCCTGCAGGCGCAGTTCGATCAGCGCGTCATGGCCGCCGCTGGGAGATGCCGCAGACAGCACCACTATGCCAGCGGCTTGTGAGGGGTCTTCACTATTGAATACTTCTTGCCCGGCTTCCAACTCGTCTGAGGTGTGTGCCGGAAACATCCGGCGCTTGACCGTACCGCGGTACTGGCTGCGTGCCACCACCTCTTGCCCTGGGTAGCAGCCCTTCTTGAAGTTCACACCGCCCACTGCTTCGAAGTTCACCATCTGCGGCACGAATAACTCAACAGTCGGGGCGGTGATGCGGGCGATCGCGCTTTGCACCTGCAGCCATTCCCAATGCTCACGAGACAGTTCAGGGGCGGCATCAATACTGACGTCTGGCGGCGAAATCAGCATGTGACGCTGTACTCCAGCAGCATCAGGCAAGCGCACCAGCGTGAGTCCGCTGCCGCTGTGCTGCGTGCTCCACACGGGCGAGGGTACAAATCCGAAACTCGAAACGTCACCACCAGCCAAACCGTAAATGCGGTAATCAGCCGAAACATCGGCGAGCTTGCATTTGGCTCGCAAAACGAACATAGAAAGCCGCTTGAGCACAGCCGGCAACACGGTGTTGTCGCACTCCAGCATGATGTCGCCGGTAGCAGACTTCCACGCGGTAAAACTGGCCAGCATGCGGCCTTTCGGTGAGCAATACGCGGCGAGTTGCGCACGTCCAGCAGCCAGATGCTCAAAGTCGTTTGTCAATTGGCCATGCAGGAACGCGGCTGCGTCGTCACCCGCGGCGCGTATCAATCCGTAATCAGTGAGGTGTGTGATCCCGTGTACCATCAGCCTAGCTTACTGGATTTGCGCCGCGCTTGTCGGCTGAGAAAAGATGGGACGATTTTTCCGCTGGATTTTCATGCTGCTAGCCATGGTTGCGATGCTCACGGGTGCCGTGACGGCCTGGGCATACTGGCAATTGAGCCAACCGCTCAAGCCGCTGACCATACCACTGGATTTTCAGATTGCACCAGGTAGCTCTGCGCGGAGTGTAGGTCAGCAGCTTGCACGGCAGGGTACGGGCGTGCAGCCTGATCTGTTTTACTGGGCTGCGCGTCTGCGCGGCGAGGCAACTCAACTCAAAGCCGGCAGCTATGAGCTTTCACCCAACGAAACGACGCTGAGTCTGCTGGCCAAGCTCTCGCGCGGCGACCAGACCACGGTGTCGCTGACCATCGTAGAGGGCTGGACGTTCAAGCAGATGCGTGCAGCGCTCGCGGCGCATCCACACTTGAAGCAGGATACTCGTAGTCTGAACGAGATGGCGATCATGGCGCAATTAGGCCTGGCGGGGCAGGCGCCTGAAGGTTGGTTTTATCCCGACACCTATGTGTTTGCTCGAGG
>CAYSMM010000093.1:2044-8636 GCA_964432095.1 uncultured Burkholderiaceae bacterium
CTCGAGGCACAAGCGACTGGGACGTGCTGCGCCGTGCGCACCGCAGCATGCAAAAGCGGCTCGCTGAGGTGTGGGCTGAGCGCGACCCTGCGTCGCCGCTCAAAACGCCTTACGAGGCCCTGACGCTGGCGTCCATCATCGAGAAGGAAACCGGAGCAGCCAAAGAGCGCCCCTTGATTGGCGGCGTGTTCAACAACCGCCTGCGCATTGGCATGATGCTACAAACCGACCCCACGGTGATTTATGGCCTGGGCGACGCGTTTGACGGCAACCTGCGCAAACGCGATCTGCAAACCGATACGCCTTTCAATACCTACACCCGTGCCGGACTACCCCCCACGCCGATTTCACTGCCGGGTCAGGCATCGCTGCTGGCGGCGGTTCGGCCCGCCTCAACCAAGGCGCTCTATTTCGTGGCGCGTGGTGACGGCACCAGTGAGTTCAGCGAGACCTTGCAGGCGCATAATCGCGCAGTTCGCAAATATCAACTTGGTCAATAAACACGGCGCAATATCTTGAACCGCGGTAAGTTCATCACGTTCGAAGGCATAGACGGTGCCGGAAAGTCCAGCCATATCGCTTGGTTTGCAGATGAGATACGTGCGCGCGGCCACGAAGTGATGCTCACGCGTGAGCCTGGCGGCACGCCTCTGGCAGAGAAGCTGCGGCAAATCATTCTGAACGATGCCATGCAACCGGCCACCGAGGCGCTGCTGGTATTTGCCGCCAGGCAGGAGCACTTATTACAGGTCATCGAGCCCGCACTCGCGCGGGGCGCATGGGTGTTGTGCGATCGCTTTACCGATGCCACCTTCGCCTATCAAGGCTACGGGCGTGGCTTCGACCTGGCCAAGCTCGTTGAGCTTGAGCGCTGGGTGCAAGGTTCGCTGCAGCCTGCTCTGACAGTGGTATTTGAATGCTCCGCGGCAACTGCGGCCGCGCGTCTGGCTGCCAGCCGGCCAGCCGACAAGTTTGAGCGCGAAGACATTGTGTTTTTCACCCGCGTAGCCGAGGGCTACCACGCCCGTATGCGCAGCGAACCGTCGCGCTTTCGTGTCGTGAACAGTGAGCAGCCCATGGACGCAGTACGCGCAGCGCTGCACGAGGTGTTGCAAGACTGCTGTACAGGCGAGGGCGCTGCGGCATGAGCCTGCTGCCCTGGCATCGCGCGGCATGGCCAGCACTGCAGCGGCAGATGCAGTCAGTGCGGCACCACGCATGGCTTTTGCACGGCATGCAGGGCACTGGCAAGTGGGAGCTGGCGTTTGCGTTGGCGCAGGCACGATTGTGCCTTTCGCCTCAAGTCGATGGTCAGGCCTGCGGCGAATGCGAGGCTTGCAAGCTGCATCGCACGCACGCACACCCCGATTTTCAATGGCTTATGTCAGAGGCTGTGCTCATTGAGCGCGGCATGCCGTGCGAGATGGACGGCGACAAGCGCAAACCCAGCGCCGAGATCCGTGTAGACGATACGCGCGCGGCGCTCGAATCTTTCAGTTTGACCACGCATCACTCCCGCGGCCGAGTGTGCCTGGTGTATGTGGCCGAGGACATGAATACCACCGCTGCCAATACGTTGCTCAAGACGCTGGAGGAGCCTCCCGCTGGTGCGCTATTCATCGTGGTGAGCCATCAGCCAGACCGTGTGCTGCCCACGGTCCGCAGCCGCTGCTTGCCCATGACTGCACCTGCGGCGAGTGCCGCACTTGCATTGCCCTGGCTAGTGGAGCAGGGGCTTGACCAGGCCGAGGCTGAGCGCGCACTGGCGGCCAGCGGTGGTGCTCCGATGCGTGCCCTGCAACTGGCGCAGCAGGGTAACGCACTGTGGCCCATCGTCGATCTGGCATCGGCCGCACGCTGGCGACAGATGGCAGCGCTGGACTACAAGCTACTGCCGCCGCAAGACGTGATTTCGCTGCTGCATCGCTGGCTGGCCGATGTCTGTGCGCTTAAGGCCGGCGGAGCAGGGCGCTACTTTCCGCAGCTGAGCGCCCGTACGGCTGCCGTGGCACACGCGACAAGCTGGGGCGGCCTGCGACAGGCAGAGACGTTGCTCAAGGCGGCGTGGCGCAATGCCGATCATCCCGTCAATGCGGCCTTGCTGATGAGCGCACTTCTCTTAGAATTAGAAACGCACATCAAGGCGAGGTAAGAAATCATGGCAACCAACGGCGCGCAGCCGGGCGCAGCGGCTGCGGCAGCAAGACCCAGCGTCATTCAACTGGCGATCAAAGAGAAAGCGGCGCTGTACGCAGCATATATGCCCATCTTCTTTGAGGGGGGCATTTTCGTGCCTACCTCGCGCCAGTACCAACTGGGTGACGACGTATATGTGCTGTTGACCCTGCTGGATGACCCCACGCGCTACCCCATCGCGGGCAAGGTCGCATGGATCACCCCTGTCAACGCCGCTGGCAACCGTCCGCAGGGCATTGGTGTGCGCTTCCCCAATGACGATAAGGCGCGCGAGCTGAAAGTGAAGATCGAGCAGGCGCTTGGCGCGAATCTTTCGTCCAGCAAATCCACGCACACCCTCTAGCATTGAGTGATTTTTGATACTCAATACAGTAAATAAACTTTCGTGCACTATTGATTACCAGTAACTATTAGATAGTGCAACCAGTATATATGAATTGATGCTTTTCTAGCCAGGGCGTTACGCATGCTGGCCGCCACTGTTGTCTGCCTTTGAACAATCGTACCGATGTTCGTTGACTCACACTGCCATCTCACATTCCCCGAGCTTGAAGGCCAAATTGACGCAGTGCTCGAGCGCATGCGCCAGGCCCATGTGAGCGAAGCGCTATGCATCTGCACCGAGTTGGAGGAATTTCCGCGTGTACACGCGCTGGCAGTTGCGCACGAGCCGCTTTTTGCCACAGTGGGTGTGCATCCTGACAACGAGGCGTCACAAGAGCCGACGGTGGACGATCTAGTGAGCCGTGCCAGCTTACCCAAAGTGCTGGCGATTGGTGAGACCGGGCTGGATTATTACCGTCTGAATGGCCGCAGTGTCGAACAAATGGAATGGCAGCGCGAGCGCTTTCGTACCCACATCCGCGCTGCGCGCAAAGCGCGCAAACCGCTCGTGATCCATACCCGCAGCGCGTCAGACGATACCTTGCGGCTGATGCGAGAAGAGCAGGCCGGTGAGGTGGGTGGGGTGCTGCATTGCTTTACCGAAACCTGGGAGGTGGCCAAGGCCGGACTCGACTTTGGTTTTTACATCTCTTTTTCCGGCATCGTGACTTTCAAGAACGCCCAGGACTTGCGTGACGTGGCGCTGAAAGTGCCACTGGACCGACTGCTGATCGAGACCGACAGCCCGTATTTGGCGCCAGTTCCGCATCGAGGAAAGACCAACGAGCCGTCATATGTATCACATGTAGGGCGGTTTCTGGCTGACTTACGTGGCCTATCGGCGGAGCAATTCGCAGTACAAGTTATGCTCAATTATCAGGCATTAATGAAGTCTAATAAGTCAATCTAATCAAATAGATATCATAATCTATTAAAGTGAAAACGGCTTCAGCTATTAGGGCACTTCTGCATGTTCTGCGTAGCGCAATTAGCGCTTACGCTTGCATGTCCGATCAATGCGTCTCTTGTTAATTGATTCGCATATGTATATTATGTTAACTTAATTCTGGCTCCAAGACGACTGATCCGTCGATTAATCAAATCGATCAACCCCCCAGCCAGATTCGACTAGCACGGATACCTGCCACAGAGCAGCACACTCAGACTAGCCTATCATCATGAACCAGCTGAGGCTCATTGAACCTGATGGCGACGAGCAGGCCGATGAAGTCGTCGATGAGGTCTCTCGCCGAACCGGACAGACTGCCAAGCCGACCCAGACCAAAACGCCCACCCGTGAAAATATATCAACGCCACAGCCGGTGGCACCGACTCCGGAGCAACTGGCACTGGCTGCCAGGCTGCCACCCCATGCATATTTCGGCACCTCATCGTGGCACTTCCCAGGCTGGGCTGGCCTGATGTGTGACAAGGCCTATTCAGAGTCCACCTTATCGAAAAGAGGTCTAACCGCCTACAGCCAGCACCCTCTGCTGTGCACGGTGAGCATAGACAGCTCGTTCTACCGCCCGATACCGGCTGCAAAGTTCGCGCAATACGCGGCGCAAGTGCCCACCGGCTTTCGCTTCGTGGTCAAGGCTCCGGCCCTGTTTTGCGATGCGCTGATCCGTGACCGCGAAGGACGAACAGGCGGCGCGATGCGCGCTCGACGAACCCGAAGTTTTTGGATGCTGCCGTTGCGCAAGAGGCTTTCGTATCTCAGGCGATGGCAGGCTTAAGCGCGAAGGAAGGCACGCTCGTATTCCAGCTCTCCCCTATTCCGCGCCACCTGCTGGGCGCACCGGCGGTGTTCATTCAACGATTGAGCGAGTTCATGCGTGCCCTGTCCCCGTCTGCAGGTACCCTGCACGCGATTGAGTTGCGCAATGCCGGGGGGGGGGTTGCACCCGGCGTGCTGCCGCTGCTGGTGCAGGCACTGGCCGGGGCGGGCTGGCATTACTGCCTAGCGTTGCACGACTTAGTGCCCCCAATTGCTGAGCAACTCAAGGTGCTGCGGGCAGTGTGGCGGCTGCAGGGGCAGCAGCCGCTGGTCTGCCCTGGAGCCTGCTGCGTGGCCTGAAGTACGAGCAAGCCAAAGGGCAGTTTGAGCCGTTCAATCAATGCGTGGCGCCCGATCCCGCCACGCGCGATGTGCTGGCGCGCTTGATTGCGGCCACCGTTAAGAAGGGCATGCCGAGCTTCGTGACCATCAACAATAAGGCCGAAGGCTGTGCACCGCTTTCCGTGCAGGCACTGGCTGGACAGGTTGCAGCGCTGCTACACGAACCGGCAGAGCCTGAGGTCATTACCGTCCAACATCAGGCGCCATGGCCTGGCACCGCGCACTGCAACGCCGTAAATGCACAAACAAAGATACTGTAATGAGTGTACAGCCGCTACTGCATTTTAATATTGCAGGAGTGACTATATACAAATAATAGTATAAACCTTCAAGCCGATAGCAGCAACACCTGCATCGCAACCGGTATAGCCAAGCAGCCCGGGGTTACTGTGGCAGCAGCGTCAGCGTTGAAGCCACACGGCTTTGCGCGATGTCGATGAACTCCACCCGCGACCAGGGTTTGCTCATGTCGCTGTAGTTGGGATGCAGCCGGTGGCCGCTCTGACCGGTGGAATGCATCATCCATGCGGCTTGCGGTGAAGCGAGGTCATACACCGCACGCAGACTGGCGGCATGTACGTTGAGGAAGGGTTCGGGCCCGCCCATGGCTGGCCGCCCCACGTTAATGGTGTGGGAATCGCCCGGGCTGGGCACACGAATGTCGAACAGCATAGCCAGCGGGCTTTTGCCCAGCGGCCGGTGCTCTGAGCGTGCCTCATGCGCCTTACCCCACTGCCACTTGGCCGGCTTGCCGCCGTACTCCTTGGCAAGATAGGCCGCTGCGTCGTCCATCGCTGCGCTCAAGGTCTGCGCGCAGGTCTCGGGGGCCGGCGTGGACACATCGTCGCGCATCGCGCTGTTCGTGGAGGTGGCCAGCAGTACAGCAGCAAACCAGTCGCGGCGGCCACGCACTTCCTGGTATTGCGCCTTGCCCACTTCGTCGGCAAACAGCCGCTCGGATGCATGCTTGAGCCAGGCGGTGTAAATCAGCGGTTCGGCGCGCGACACTGCAGCGTTGCCGTCATAGTTTTGCAGCAGTTCCCAAGCATTCTTGCCTGCTGGGGTCTGAGGCGTCAATCCGCCGGCTGCTTGCACTAGCCTCAGCCACGCTGGGCTAGCTAGCGACAACGTGTCAGCTTGCAGCACCATCATCGACTGAGCGTCATGCTGCGTTTTGGCCTCGATCAGCTGCATGATGCGTTGCTGGCGGAATGGCAACGCCCATTCCGACGTGAGAAAGTGCGCATAGCCCTCGGGCGTGATGTTGTGGTTGGCCGTTGCGATATAACCGCGTGACGGGTTGATTTCTCGCGGCAATTGCTCAAACGGCAAGTAGCCCTGCCATGCGTACCGGGCCTCCCAAGCGGGCGCAGGCGCTAGGCCATTGAGGTCATTGTCGGCACGCCGCACGGGCACCCTGCCTGCGCTCACCATACCGATGTTGCCAGCTGTGTCAGCAAACACAAAGTTCTGCATCGGTGCGGCAAAGTCTCGTAGCGCCGCTTCGAATTCTTCTGCATTACGAGCACGGTTCATTTGAATGCCCGCGCGAACCGTGAGGTTGTCAGCATCCAGTGCCGTCCAACGAAATGACAAGCCAAACCCGCTATCGCTCAGGAGATTTTTCGAAGCTGCATGCACATCTGAGATCAGCGGCCCGCGCGGCGATACACGCACATTCAGCGCCACTTCTTTCTCGCCTTTCACCTGAATCGTCTCGAGCACAAGCTGCGTGGGCTCAAGTCCGTTGGGGCCGAGTACCGAGTTGGGATCGGCGGGGTTAAAGCGCTAGATGAACAGATACTGCACGTCGCTACCAGTGTTGGTGACACCCCAGGCTACGTGCTTATTGCGGCCAATCTCCACAAATGGCAAACCCGGCAAAGTGCT